>JBFMEF010000085.1 GCA_040753495.1 Candidatus Zixiibacteriota bacterium | reverse complement strand
AAACAGCAGAAAAATTTCAGGAGATAAAAACAGATGACAGTCCACGAGAGATTGAAATCGGTCGATGTTCCGGTTTCCACTTTTGAAAATGTGATGAAGCAGTTTGACCAGGCGGCAAGCAAGCTGAATATCGCCAAAGAACTGCTCGAATTTATCAAGTATCCGCGGCGCAGCACCATTGTCAAGCTTCCGGTGCAGATGGATGACGGCTCCTTTCGGATGTTCACCGGATACCGCGTGCAGCATTCGATTGTTCGCGGTCCCGCCAAAGGGGGGATTAGATTCCATCCGGATGTAACTCTCGATGAAGTGCAGGCGCTGGCCTCCTGGATGACTTGGAAATGCGCTGTGGTAAATATCCCCTTTGGCGGCGGCAAGGGAGGAATCGCCTGCGACCCGAGCAGGATGTCGCGGGGGGAACTGGAGCGGCTGACCCGCCGTTACACCGCCGACCTCATCGACCTGTTCGGTCCCGAACGGGATATTCCGGCTCCTGACGTCAATACCAATGAACAGACTATGGCGTGGATAATGGATACATTTTCTATGCACGAGCGTACTACTGTCACTTCGGTGGTGACCGGTAAGCCGCTGGTGCTGGGCGGTTCGGCCGGACGGCGCGAGGCGACCGGAGTCGGCGTGGTGATAACGGTGCGGGAAGCTTTAAGACATCTGGGATTAGAGGCCGCGAATTGCACCGCGGCCGTCCAGGGCTTCGGCAATGTTGGCTCGGTGGCAGCCCTTTATCTGCATCGGCTCGGCGTGAAGGTCACTCATATCAGCGACGTGTACGGCGGGCTTCACAATCCCAGGGGGATAGATATTGAAGAACTGGTCAAATATGCCGCCAGGCACAAGAATGTAGTCGGTTTTGCCGGCGCCGAACCGTATGACGGCAGCCAGATTCTCTATACCGATGTCGATATTCTGGTTCCGGCGGCGCTGGAGAACCAGATAACGGTCGAAAACGCCGCCCGCGTGAAAGCCAGAATTGTCGCCGAAGGCGCCAATGGACCGGTCACGCCTGATGCCGACCCCATACTTGTTGAAAATGGGGTCTTTGTCATACCCGATATCCTTTGCAATGCCGGCGGCGTTACGGTATCTTACTTCGAATGGGTCCAGGACCGGATGGGATATTTCTGGAGTGAGGAAGATGTTCTGATGCGACTGGAAAAAATCATGACGCACGCCTTCCAGGATGTCTTAAAAGTCGCCGTCGAGAACAAGGTGCACCTCCGCCTTGCCGCCTTTATGGTGGCAATTCAGCGAGTGGTCGATGTCGTTATGTTGCGCGGAATTTATGCCTGAATTAATTGAGTATGTTTGATTCCGATTTCATAGAAAAAGCCCTGATAGCGGCCCCGGCGATTCTGTTTGCGCTGACGGTCCACGAATTCTTTCACGCCTATCTTGCCTACCGCTTCGGCGACAGCACCGCCAAAGATATGGGACGGTTGACCCTCAATCCGCTGGCACACCTCGACTTCTTTGGCACTCTCATGATGTTCCTGTCGGGCTTCCGTTTCGGCTGGGCAAAACCGGTACCGGTCAATCTCTATAACCTGAAAAACCCTCGTACCGCCGACCTCTGGATTTCGGCGGCGGGACCATTTTCAAATCTCGGGTTAGGATTGATATTTGGACTGCTGTTCCGCGCCTCTTACGGAGCCGATTTGGCTCTGCCTCCGGCGGTATATCAATTCTTATATATCAGCGTCATGATTAATGTCTCACTGGCGTTTTTCAATCTGATTCCTCTCTATCCGCTGGATGGCTCCCATATTCTTAAAAGTCTCCTGCCGGCGCGATACGAAATACCCCTGATGGAATTCGAGCGCTTTGCCCCTTTCATTCTTATGTTTCTGATAATCATCGGCGGCTTCTGGTTTGTCCTGGGACCTTTCATCAAGTTCTTTGTCTATCTCTTTGCCGGTATAAGGCTGATGTAATATGAAAAGCCAACTCTCGCTGTTTTTCTTTGCCCTGATAACGATTTCTGCGATATTTCCTGCCGGATGCACTCTTGCCAATCGCAACCGAGTGAGAATCAAAACCGCGGAGCAGACAGCGCCGAAGGAAAAGTTGCGGGGGGATGCTTATCTATTAGACGTCAAGATAAATCGGGAGGGTAAAAAAAGCTCCTTTCGTCTCGACCTCTATCAATCCGAAGAGACTCTTGCCTGGTTTGCCCGTGGCTATCTGGGAAAAGGGGTGATGAAAGGTGTTCTGACCAACGACTCTTTGATTGTGTACTTTCCGACCGAAGAGGAATTCTACTCCGGCAAGTTGAATGCTCTGGCAAAGAAATCATGCCTGGGGAACGCCGAATTGGAATCGGTTCTGGGGCAGCTTTTCCGAATTTTGCCTCCGGAGATTTCCTCCCTGTCTGATAATTTCTATCTTACCATCCTAAAAGAAGATGATAAGCAAAGGCGGTATATACTCAACTATAAAGACTGCGGCGGCGGTATCAGGCTTGATTATGAGAAGCATGACCTCCGTTTTCTGATTTCGAATATTCAATATATCGGTGAAGAGGAGACCTTTGGCTTTGAGGCAAAGGTTCGGGATTTCCGCCTTGATACCGACCTCCCGGCCGACAAATTCGAAATTGCTATCCCTTCGACTGCGACCCGTCTTAACCCCTGAGCGCGGAGCAGTTGCTTTTGACCATTCCGTTCTTTATCTTATAAGATTGTAAACCTGTAATCATAGGTAATATGAGCCTTTTCCGGCGGACATTTTCGATTCTCAAGCCGTACTGGCGACATCTGCTCGGCTCTTCGCTGTCGTCGGCGATGTACGCCCTCCTCTCCGGAATGCTGGTCTGGCTCGCCGGACCGCTTCTGATGACCCTCTTTGCCGTGACCGATATGGGAGTTACAGGCGCCCAACCGGAAAGCGCGATTTCTGCCGAAAGCGCCTCACCTACGGCCGCGACCGGTCACGATTTACCTTCGGCCGTTACCGGCGAATACGATTTCCTGATTGAAGCCAAGAATTCCTTGAAAGAATTGATTGGCAGCCTGGTAACTGGTTCTTCGCGCCAGGAGACTTTATTTAATTTTTGCTGGTTGATACTCGCGGTCGGGCTGGCGGCGAACATCTTTCTCTACCTGCAGGGATTTTTCATGTCGTTTGTCCAGCAATCGGTGGTTCGCGATTTTCGTAATCGCCTCTTTGAGAAATATCATCAACTGTCCCTGAGTTTTTTCCATCGCCAGCAGACCGGGCAGTTGATATCGCGGGTCACCAATGACGTCATCGTCCTTAATGAAACCGTTGACCTTGGTTTCAATCGTCTCGTCGCCGATTCCCTAACCGTTCTACTTCTCAGCGCATTCTTAATTCTTCTGTCATGGAAACTGACCCTCCTGGCGGCGCTGATTCTCCCGCTGGTTTTTGGATTCATCTATATCATGGGGAAAAAGCTCCGGAAATATTCCCGCCGCACCCAGGAGCGGATGGCCGATGTCAACTCTACTCTGGAAGAATCTATCTCCAATATCCGGATTGTGAAAGCTTATGCCATGGAGAAATTTGAAATTGAAAAGTTCTCCAAGGCAACCCAGAATTATTTCCGCTCCATCCTGCGGATGACCCGTATCCGTTATCTGGCAAGCCCGGTAAGCGAAGTTCTTATTGTCGGCGCCGGAATCATGATACTGCTCTATGCCGGAACGCAGATTCTTGAAGGGAAGGGGGAGATGGACGCCGGCGACTTCATGACTTTCATCATCGCCATGTTCTCGCTGATTAAACCGGTCAAAACGCTTCTCTCCATTCATATCAAAATACAGGAGGGGTTGGCCGCGGCGGAGAGGATATTCGGTATAATTGATACGCCCATTCGGGTGGCGGAAATTCCGGAGGCGGTGGAGAAGCGTTCTTTTGACTCATCAATTAAGTACGACAGCGTGACTTTTGCTTACAACGACGGCAAGCCGGTACTGCGGGATATCTCCCTTGAATTGAAGAAAGGGCAGATTTTTGCCCTGGTCGGTCCTTCCGGCGGAGGGAAATCGACCCTGGTGGACCTGCTTCCCCGCTTCTATGACCCCCAGGCCGGGACTATTACTATCGATGGTATCGATATTCGCAAGATAAAATTGGAGTCGCTGCGACGTCTCCTCGGAATCGTTACCCAGGAAACCTATCTGTTCAATGACACTATATTCAATAACATTGCGTATGGACTTAACGGCATACCGCTGGATGATGTTATTGACGCCGCAAAGATGGCGAACGCCGACGGATTCATTCAGGGATTCGAGAAGAAGTACGATACCGTGGTCGGCAACCGCGGGGTGATGCTCTCGGGCGGACAGAGGCAGAGAATTGCCATCGCCCGGGCGCTTCTGAAAAATCCCCCAATTCTGATTTTTGATGAAGCCACTTCCGCTCTCGATACCGAATCGGAGCAGCAGGTACAGGAGGCGATTGATAATCTGATGAAAGAGCGGACCGCTCTGGTAATCGCGCACCGTCTTTCCACAGTGATTAATGCCCATCGGATACTGGTAATCGACTCGGGCCGGATAGTCGAAAGCGGCAACCATCAGGAGCTACTGAGCCAGGACGGCTTGTATCGTCGGCTCTACAATATGCAGTTTCGGGATGAATCGTGAATATCCTCTTCCTTAATTCCATCCGGGAAGAGATTTATGGAGGCATGGAGGAATGGATTCGTCTGGTCGGAGCCGGTCTGGCCGCCCGCGGGCATGGTCTATATGTAATGGGACGGCCTGAATCGGAATTCCTGCGGCGACTGCGTAATGCCGGAGAGAATCTGAACCTCAAGAGTCTTAAAATCTCCGGCGATTTCAATCCTGTAACTATCGGAAAAGTGGCGCGCTTCATAAGAAAGTACCGAATTGACATTGTCGTGGTGAATTTCAATAAAGACCTGCGGATAGGCGGGCTGGCGGCGCGTCTTGTCCGCCGCCCCGGAGTGGTCTGGTCAATCGGAATCAAAATCACTCGCGACAGCCGAATTCATCGCCTTCTCACCCCGAAATTATTTGACCGGGTAATTGTGCCATCGCAATCACTAAAGTCACAGATTGTTTCTGACCGATATATAACGGCTGATAAGGTAGAGGTAATACCGATCGGTCTGAAGGAGCGCGCAAATAATCTCGATAAAGAGACCGCCCGCCGGGAGTTGCGATATCGATACAGCCTGCCATCTGACGCCGTCATCGCGATAACTTCGGCTCGATTTGTGGAGCAAAAAGGACATCAGACCCTGATTGAGGCCGCCCCTACGATTGTGCGGCTGATTCCGCGCCTTCATTTCTTATGGTTGGGAAGCGGGCCACTCGAGCCCAAGCTGAAAGCGAAAATTCGGGAGCTCAATCTTGAGAGGCATTTTATCTTTGCCGGAATGCTTGATGATTTGGAGCTGGAGTTATCGGGTTCCGATTTCATGATTCATCCCTCCGTCGATGAGCCGTTCGGGCTGGCCATTCTGGAAGGGATGCGCTCCGGATTGCCGATAATTGCCAGCCGCGCCGGTGGCATTCCGGAAGTGGTCCATGAAGGGGGGAATGCGGCGCTTTTCCAGCCGGGGAGCAAGGAAGAATTGGCCGCGGCCGTGATTGCCGTTGCCTCTTCAGATGAGACTCGCCGGCAGCTTTCGGAGGAGTCGCTCCGGCGCTGGCAGACCGCTTTCAGTTATGATGTAATGCTTGACCGGGTCGAAAACTGCTTTCGAAACGTAATCTCTTTGCGGATGAATTGATGACACTGGCCAAGAGAATAGAATCTGCGATAAGGAGAGCGGCGCTGTCTCTTTTTTCGCTTTTCTGGCGTTGCGGTGATGCCTCCAAAATTCCGGTGGATGGCTCCAAGTTGAAGAAAGTCTTGATACTGCGCCCCGACAAACTGGGAGACATGGTCATAACCTTTCCTTTGATTGACGCTTTGCGAAGGCATTACCCGCATTTGAAAATATATCTTCTTGTTTCCGAACGAAATTTTCCTCTGGTCAAAGACGACCCCAGAATCGAAAAGGTCTATGTTTACCGCAAGAGATTCTTTCGGGATATACGAACTGTACAGGAGTTGCGGCGCGAAGTATGTGACCTGGTTATCGATGCCGTCCGTAATGACTCTGCCACCACTTTGTTTTTGGCGCAGTTGGCGGTCAAAAGCGGTATTAGAATCAGTCTGGGAAAAGTGGAGCATGCCAGATTTTACGATTATAATCATCCCGAGAATCCCTTGCGTCAAGAGCATAATATTGACTTCACTTTGAAACTGCTGAACGCATTTGGGCTGGATGAGAATGAGGCGGAGCGATATGCCGCCCCCTTCATTGACAGTGTCTCCCAATCGAAAGCGGATGAATTGCTCAATCAGATAACCGGCATTAGCGGCAAAATCTGGCTGGTCGGCTATAATGCGTCGGGAGGACGCCCCGCGCGACGTCTCCCTCTGGAAAGTTCTCTGGCTTTGCTGCAATCGCTTCTCTCCGAATATAGCGACCTGCATATCCTCCTGCTTGCCGCTCCCGATGATTATCAGCTCTGCAAGAAACTGAGCGAGCAGCTGCGTCAAAGAGTTTATCTACCGCCGCCGGGAATGAATATTGTCGAAGTCTCGGCGTTAATCAGCCGCCTTTCACTACTTCTATCGCCGGACACCTCCTTAATTCATATCGCCCGTTCCTGGCGCGTGCCTGTGATTGGATTCTACACAGCTTCAGAGCGGAATTTCGAGCATTGGCATCCCTACGGACAACGCGAGGGTGTGGTTTTTTCCCACAACGAGTATGATATTCACGATATCTCTCTGCCGGAGATTCTGGAGTTATTTAAACAGTTCCGGCAAACGGTAGTGCGGGGGGCATCGAATTGAATCTCTCCATAATCATAATCGCCAAGAATGAAGAGAAGAATCTGGTACGTTCTCTGACGGCGGTGCAGGGTATGGGGGAGATTATTCTGGTCGATAGCGGCTCGACCGACAACACCCGCGCCGTTGCCGAACGATTCGGCGCTCAGGTTTTCGATATGGGCTGGAATGGATTTGGACCGGCGAAAAAATTCGCTCAGCAAAAGGCTAACGGAAGTTGGATATTGTCGATAGACGCCGATGAAGTCGTAACAGCGCCGCTGCGGGAAGAAATTCTGACTGTGGTCGGCAGCGATAATGCCAAAGCCGGATATGAAATTACCCGATTGACCAATTTTATGGGGAAGTGGATATATCACTCCGGCTGGTATCCTGATTATGTGCTTCGCCTCTTTCGCCGTGAAGTCGGCCTCTTCTCCGATTCACTGGTGCATGAATCAGTGACTGTCTCCGGTCCGGTGGGCCGTCTCAATAATACCCTGCTCCATTATTCCTATCCTGATATCTCAGTCTATTTGCGAAAACTGGACCGATACACGTCCCTTGGTGCGGAGGAACTTCGCCGTCAGGGGAGAGAGTTTCATATACATAATCTTTTGTTGAAACCGCCGGCATCTTTCTTCCGCCATTATCTGACCGGCGCCGGCTTTCTTGACGGCCTCGAGGGATTTCTCATCGCCGGACTTTCAGCATACGGGACTTTCATAAAATATGCCAAACTGAAAACGCTTGGCGCGGCGGATAAACCGTCATGATAAAAGTTCTGCATCTTGATACGGGACGGCTCTTTCGCGGCGGTCAGGAGCAGGTTTATCTGCATCTAAAACATTTGGGAGCGTTTGAAGTTAAGCAGTATCTTGCCTGTCCGGAGACATCCAGACTGAAGCAAAGGGGTACTGAATATATGAGCGGTTATTTTCCTTTGGCAGAAAGCAATCTGGGCAGAATCCTGAAACGCCGCGAACTAACCAGTTATATTCAAAGAAACGAAATTCAGATTGTCCATGCGCATGATTCCCATGCTCATTCTCTGGCGATTTTTCTCCAAAGGGCGCAGCCTGAAGTTCGGGTAGTCGTCACCCGCCGCAGCAGCGGTCGAATCGGATGGGGAAGCCGCACCAAATACCGGCGGCATGGAATAGTTTTTATTGCCATATCAGAGACCGTCCGGCGCGACCTGCGAGAGGGGGGTGTCAACGACTCCGAAATAGCGCTGATTCCTTCAATGATTGACCTTAATGAAATCAGAAGTCACTCCGGCATAAGAACGGATAACGCCTCCTTCTCGGGCGGAATAAACCTGATTTCTGTTGGAGCCCTGGACAAGGAGAAAGGCTTTATCGATGCGGTAAAAGCGGTTAAGAGGCTCATTGAAAATAAACCGTCGCTTGACTCTAAGTATTTCCTTATAGGCGACGGACCGGAGAAGCGAAGAATTGCCGATTTTATTTCTGGCAACGGTTTAGCCGATATAGTCAATATGATTGGCTGGTCGGATGAGCCCTCCTCTTTTCTGAAAAAGGGAAATATCTATCTGGCGCCGTCACACCGTGAAGGGCTCGGCATTGCCCTTCTCAAAGCGATGGGCGCCGGAATGACGGTCGTGGCCAGCGATATCTCGGCGCACCGGGAACTTGTTCAAGAGGGGCAGACCGGTCTTCTGTTCCCATGCGGCGATTCGGAAGCGATGGCGGGTATGATAACGGGACTGCTGGAAAATCGACCCCTGCGTGAAAAATTGAGTCAGAATGCCGAAAAAACCGCCGTCAAATATGACGCCGCGGTAACGTCGGAGAAGATTTATCGTTTATATTGTAAGATATGCCCACACCGGTAAATACATTTAAGAAAGGCGTTCTCAATCTTGCCGAGTTCATAATTGCCACCGAGGCCTTGAACGCCAATATCAATATAACATTGATACGCAAGGCGTATGAATTTTCGGAAAAAGCGCATGCCGGCCAGAGACGCGAATCGGGTGACCCCTTTGTTGAGCACTGCCTCAATGTCGCCCTGATACTTGCCGAACTGCATCTTGATTCCACCACCATCGCGGCCGGTCTGGTGCATGATGTGGTGGAAGACACCGACATCAAGCTGGAGCAGATTCGCGAGGAGTTCGGCGATGAAATCGCCGCTCTGGTGGACGGCGTTACCAAGTTGGGAGCGGTCCAGTTCAAATCGGAACAGGAGCAGCAGATAGAATATTTCCGCAAGATGCTTCTATCAATGGCGAAAGATATCCGGGTAATTCTCATAAAACTTGCCGACCGGCTCCATAATATGAGAACCCTGGAGCATCTCGACCCGGAAAAACGGAAGCGTATTGCCATGGAGACCCGCGAGGTTTATGCGCCGCTGGCTCATCGTTTCGGTATCGCCCGCTTAAAGACGGAGCTGGAAGATTTATCGCTGAAATTTATCGAGCCGGAGGTTTACAGCGAACTCGCCCGTCGCGTCGAAATGACCCGCGAAGAGCGCGAGGAATATATCAATCTCGTCGTGGTGCCTATTCGCCGGGCGCTTGAAGAAGAAAAGATTAAAGCCGAGGTGTACGGACGGGCGAAGCATATCGATTCCATTTACCGGAAGATAAAGGTCCGCGGGGTGCCATTCGACCAGATTGCCGACCTTCTCGCTATCAGAATCATAGTGAAGAACAAAGCCGAATGCTATCATGCCCTGGGCATTGTCCATGAGCTCTGGAAACCGGTAGGACATAAGTTCGCCGATTATATCGCCAATCCCAAGCCGAACAATTATCAGTCGCTGCATACGGCGATTTTCGGACCGGAAGATAAAGTGGTGGAAATACAGATACGAACGAACGAGATGCATCATGTGGCGGAGCATGGAATCGCGGCGCACTGGTTGTATAAAGAAGGAAAACAGCAGCTGGATAAAGCCGACCAGCAGATGCTCTGGCTCCGGGAGGTCCTCGACTGGCAGAAAGATATGACCAATCCCTCGGAGTTCCTCGAATATCTGAAAATAGGGCTGTTTGCCGAGGATATCTATGTATATACGCCGACCGGAGAAATAAAACATCTGCAAGCCGGCGCCACCCCTCTCGATTTCGCTTTCAGCATCCATACCGAAGTGGGGCTGCATTGCTCGGGGGCGAAAGTGAATGGGCGAATTGTGCCGCTGTCGACAAAATTGAGGTCGGGGGATAAAGTGGAGATAATCACCAGCCCGCATCGTCATCCGACCCAGGACTGGCTCAATATAGCGGCAACCTCGGGCGCCCGGACAAAAATTCGCCGCTGGTTAAAACAGGCCGGCTTTGAACAGGCGGTCGCCCTGGGAAAGGAATTGCTGGAACGGGAGCTGAAGAAACATCGGGAAAAGATACCGCCCGATGAGGTCCTCCTGGATATTGCCCAGGGCTTATCGCAGACGTCGGTGGAAAACCTTTACTTCGGCATCGGCAACGGCACTATCTCAGCCAATATGGTCGCCCTGAAAATTCTGCCCGCCGAGCAGCAGGCTACCAAAGAGTCCATTGTCGAAAAAGTCATCGACCGCTTCCGCCGCGAGAGAGGCATTCAGATTGAGGGGATTGACAATATGATGTTCCGCTTCGCTGGTTGCTGCCAGCCGATACCGGGCGAAGAGGTCATAGGGTATATAACGCGAGGGCGGGGCGTAACCATCCATAGGGTGGACTGCCCGGCGGCGCAGGAACTTTTGAGAGACCCGGAAAGAACCGTGCCGGTGACCTGGAATGTATCATCGGAGCAGGCGTTTGTCGTGCGGCTGGAAGTCAACGTAGTGCCAAGGAAAAATATTCTGGCGGAAATCACCGAATCTATCGCCGAGAGCAATACCAACGTTCGCGGGGCGGACATCAATATCTCCGAAACCAGCTCTACCGGGTATATTGTAGTAGAAGTCAACAATCTCAGCCAGCTGGAGCGGGTGCTGGAAAAGGTGCGTAAGGTCAAGGGGGTGATTTCGGTGCGGCGCGCCCCCGGCGGCGACCGCGGCTTCAGATGAAGATAATATCTTCACCAGTCCTGTTTATATTATCGCTGCTTGTTTTCGGGGCAGGAGTCTACTACTTCTGGGATTATTCGATTGATGACGCCTTTGTTACCTTTCGGTACGCCGAGAATTTTGCCGGCGGTCACGGGTTACGGTTCAATCTTGGCGACAAGGCGGTGGAAGGGTATTCCAATTTTCTCTGGTTGCTGCTGCTGTCGGCGCTCTACGGAATCGGTCTCCCCACATATCTTACGGCGAAAGTACTGGGAGTACTTTTCTTTGCTCTGAGCGGATGGCTCTGGACAAAGATTGAGAAAGAACTCTCGTTCCGCTTCCCTGTTCCAGCCGGGGCGCTTTTTCTGCTGGCTCCGGTTACGGCCTTCTGGGCGGTAAGCGGTTTGGAACTGGGACTGCATACCTTTCTTATCTCCGGGGCGATTCTTCTCTTATTGCGCTACTCGCGGCTCGCCTGGATTCCTCTGGCGCTCCTGGTGCTGAGCCGTCCCGAAGGTGTCGTAATCTCTCTGGCAATCGCCACGGCTGGTGGGCTAATGAGCCGTGACTCAAAAACAGATAAACGGTTCGGCAGTCTCTCGGGAATAGTTGTCGTCTTACTGGTCATGGCGGCGTTGGTCGCTTTCAGGATGGCGGTTTTCGGTCATCCCCTCCCTAATACTTATTATGCGAAAGCCGAATCCTCCACGGCAGGTTGGTTGGAACTGGGAAAATTTGCGCTATATATGCTTCCGCTGACGCTGCTGCTCCTTTTAGTGCTTTATCGTTCTCTCAGAAATGGCGAATTTCGGCGCTGGGAAATCCTCTTCGCCCTGATTTTTCTGCTTCAGGCGGCTGTAAGCGTCAGGGCGTCGGCTGTGATGAATCTTCACTTTCGTTACCTCATCCCGGTGCTGCCGCTCTTTCTGGTGGCGGCGCTGAAAGGGTGGGAACTCCTCCGACCGGGATGGAAAAAGCCGGTTCTGGCAATAATGTTTATCTCTGTATTTTCTCCTGTCATCGCGGTGACCGAGAGCGTTGCCCGTGAAGAAGAAATAATGGCGGCACAACACGACCTTATCGCAAAACTGAAGGCGACGTCAGAGAATACCCGTATCTCCATCACCGACGCCGGGCGGATACCGTATTATACCGACAGATATTTTTATGATATCTGGGGTCTCAACTCCGAGGATATTGCGCATAAGGGATTTAATCCGACCACCGAATATTTCCGTTTTCCGGATTATTTTATATTTGTCGGGCATATTGCAAATGAGAAGCTGTTTCTGAGATTTGGCAAGGAGGAACTGATATACCAGAATCGGGGATTTAAGGAGTGTTACCCGCTGGTCAGCGTCAGCGCGCCGCCGGGCGCCGATATCAGTCGTCCGGGGTACTATTACCTCACTTTTGCCAGGAACCAGCGGGCGGTCGATTCGCTGCTGACGGTTGCGGGGAAAAAATATCTTATTGGTCAATAGCCCCCCAAAGCGTATAATAGCCGAAATGATACGTCTAATTTCAAAACAGGATACCTGATGCAAATTAATTTCTGTCCTTCCTGCGGCGCCAAGGTAACCCCGGGAAGTAAATTCTGCAGCGGATGCGGCGCGCCGTTTGATTCCGCCAAAAAAGAAAAAGCGCCCTCCAGGAAAAGCCCCTCCCGTGATATCATTCTGCTGGTGGGAGCGCTGGCGGCGCTGATAGTCGCCTATATGATTTTTGCCCCAAAGCCGAAAAAGCCCCAGCCGGTTCCCCAGTCGCAACAACAATTCGAACATCCGCCGATTACCGGTATGCCGCAGGTTTCCGCCACCGATATGGAGCAGATTATCGCCAGCCTGCCGAACCATTATGACAGCCTGGTTCAGATGGGAAATCATTTCATGGATACCCAGGTCTATCCGCTGGCGATTGAATGCTACGGGCGGGCAATCAAGTTAAATGCCACCGACCCCAATGTCATCACCGACCTCGGCGCCTGCTATTTTTACATGGAAAAAGATGACTCCGCCATCATGATGTTTGAAAAGGCGATTGCCCTTAATCCGCGCCATCCTATCGCCCATTTCAATATGGGTATCGTCTATCGCGGATTGAATAATCTGGAAAAAGCGCGCGAATACTGGAACAAGTTCGTGGAGCTCGACCCGCAGTCGCCCATTGCCGATACCGTCCGCCGCCTGATCAATGACCTGGGCGGCAAATGACCGGGTGACCGGTACATTATTCCCTTGAAATCTGCCGTTGAGAAAATAGATTTCAGGTGTGGCAACAAATCAAAAATCGCTTCTCCATATCGGGCTGGAAAGCCTGGCTGATTTTGTTTTTCCTCCCTTATGTCTAATCTGCTCCGGTGAAAACTTGGCTGATGATGCCCTGGTCTGCGACAGTTGCTGGAGTAAAGCGACCGGCGATCCCCATCTTCTCTGCCTCTCATGCAGACGGCCGTTAGGAGATGCCGTAAGTTGCGAAGAATGCGATAGCTCCTCAGTACCGGTGGCAGTGCTGGGACATTATCAAGACCCGCTGCAGGAGATTATTCATCAATTCAAATATTCCGGCTACTCCAAACTGGGGGAGAGTCTCTCTAATCGATTGATAGACAATCATATACATACTTTGGAAAGATTGCTTCCGAATCTGGCGGTGCCGATTCCGCTTGACAGTTATCGTTTGCGGAGACGTGGTTTCAATCAAGCGGCAGTACTTTCCGATATAGTAGGTAAGAGGTTACAGATTGAAACCGCAGAGCAGCTACTCGTTAAGAGCCGCAAGACCAAAGACCAGACCCGACTTGATTTCGAAAAACGAGCGGAAAATCTGAAAGGCGCCTTCACCTTGACCGAAAGAATCGCGCCGGAAGCGAAAATTATTCTAATTGATGATGTCTTTACCACCGGCGCCACCCTGCGCGAGGGATGCCGCGCGATAGACGCCGCCGGGGGGAAAGTGGTGATGGCGGCGGCAATTGCGGTGGCTGACCGATGAGCCGAGTTATGGATGCAAAACCACCGGTAAGCGAACTACTCAACGAATATCTTCAGTTCCAGGAATTGGAACGGGGATTGTCAACCAACAGCCTGGCGGCGTACCGTCGGGATATCGCCGCCTTCTTCAAAGATTTCAATCTCAAGCAGAGCCTGGCGATAGGCAGCAGAGAAATCAACGAGTTTCTCCGGCGTCAGAGTGACGCCAGCCGCAGGCCGGCCTCGATTGCCCGCAAGATTTCGGCGCTTCGAGGATTCTATAAATTTCTTCAGGAGCAGCAGGTTGTCAAAAGCAATCCCTTCGAAGGCACCCGGGCGCCCAAGCTGGCGCGCTACCGCCCCGATTACCTCTCGGTGGATGAGGTCTCTCGCATATTGGCGCAGCCGGATATAGGAAAACCGAAAGGGATTCGCGACAGCGCTATCCTGGAGATGCTCTACGGCAGCGGCATGCGGATTTCGGAACTCATTAATCTCAAAATTTCGTCCATCTATGATGAGGTAGGTTTTATCAAAATCACCGGCAAGGGGAATAAAGAGCGACTGGTGCCCTACGGGCAATACGCCCGCAAAGCGGTGGAAAAATATCTGACCGAGGTCCGCGAGCCGCTCCGAAAGAAAGTCGAGAGCGAGATACTCTTTCTTTCCAACCGTCTCACTTCCTTCTCGCGTGTCGGAATCTGGAAGATAATTCGCTTCTACGCGACCAAAGCCGGCATCGCCAAACGGGTAACACCCCACACTTTCCGTCACAGTTTTGCCACCCATATGATTGATGGCGGTGCCGACCTGCGAACGGTGCAGGAACTTTTGGGACATTCCAGCATCACCACGACTCAGATATACACGCAGGTCGACAAAGAATATCTACTCTCCGTGCACCGCGATTATCATCCGCGGGAACGGGCCAGGGCAGGGAAGGAGAAATAGATGTTTCACTGCGCCTGCCGTCAGGAAGGGGTCGATGTCGCTTTCAATCTTTCCCGGATGTTTATTGAAGAAAAAGTCTCCTTCCATTACTTTCGCACCATTGATGAACTTCTGGTGCTGGCGCAGCGGTACCATCTCGACCTGGTCATAATCGCCGGCAAAGATGATTTTATCAAAGAGATTGAGATGGTGCGCCTGATGAAAGAGCATATCTTCCTGGCGATTATCCCGACCGTGCTGTATCATCCCGACCCGCCGGAATCAGTCCTGGTTTCCGGTTTCGAGAACGGGACCGATACTTTCCTGCACGGACAATGGCGGGAGAAGCTTTTTCGCTCTCAACTGAAAATGGTGGCGGAGAGAAGCCGCCGCGATATCTCGGTCAATCCCTCGACATGGCTTCCCGGACCGGCGCTCATCGAGAAAGAAATCGAACGGCTGATAAAACTGGGGGCAGATTTCGGCGTCTGCTATGCCGATATCGATGACTTCAAAGCCTACAACGATTACTACGGCTACTATTATGGCGACCGGGTGATTCGTCTGACGGCGCGGATTATCCGCGATGTTGTCTTCGATATCTGCCGGGTCGGTTTTGTGGGGCATATCGGCGGCG
This sequence comes from Candidatus Zixiibacteriota bacterium, assembly GCA_040753495.1. Classification (NCBI taxonomy): domain Bacteria; kingdom Pseudomonadati; phylum Candidatus Zixiibacteriota; species Candidatus Zixiibacteriota bacterium. The sequence continues at coordinate 987 of JBFMEF010000085.1, read as the reverse complement.
ATGATTTTGTCTTTATCCTGCCGACCGATATGGTCGGATTAGCCTGCGAGAATGTCATTAAAACTTTCGACCGTCTGGTGCCGTTTAGATACTCCGACCAGGACAGAACGCGCGGGACCATTCAAACCCGCAACCGCCGCGGGGAAGTGGAAACTTTCGGGCTTCTGACTATCTCCATTGCGGTGCTGGTGAACCAGAAGGGGAATTTCAAGCATGTGGGTGAGATGTCGCACATGCTGGCGGATTTGAAGAAGTATTCGAAATCGCTCAAGGGGTCAAACTACGTAGTGGAGCGGCGGAAGAAGTACTAAGCGGGGAAAATCCAGAAGTCAGAAAATCTTATTGGTCGGAATCCCCGCGGTACCGACAATATCTGCGTTTGGCGGACGACTTGTATTCTGGATTCCCGCTCCCCGCCTTCGCGGGAATGACAGTCACCGTCAGGAGGGACTCCTGACGGCGCAAGTTAAAAGGGGTGTTGGGTTTCTCAGGTTCGACAAATCTCATCCTCGGAACCCCGACCTACAGAAATCAAAACACCGAAAACTTGAAATACTTCTTCGGGTTCTTTGAAATGTCAGTCAATAAATTCTCCACCCGGGTCATCACCGTGGTCAGTTCCTGATAGAGAGAGTCGTCGTTTATCATTGCGCCGGCGGTGCCGTCACCGCGGTTCAGTTTCGCCAATATCGAATCAATCCGGGCGGACGAGGAGCGCATATTATCATATAACTGCGGGTCGGAAATCAGTTTCCCCAGCGTCCCCTGATTGGAATTTATCTGCGACGTGATAGTATCCAGATTGGTGGCGACATTCTCAATCGATGCCACCAGTCGTTTCTGGCTTGACTGCATTTCGTTTACCAGAATGGTCAGGGATGTAACCAGTTTGGTCAATTCATGATAAAGAGTGTCGTTGGTAAAAAGTTGCCCGGCGGTGCCCTCGCCGAGTTTCAGCTTGGATGTGATATCGCTCAGGTTTTCGGC
>JBFMEF010000084.1 GCA_040753495.1 Candidatus Zixiibacteriota bacterium | reverse complement strand
AACAAAAGCAGGTCGAATTCCCTAATATGACCACTAATAACCTCTTTCAAGAGGAAGAACACGCCAAGATTGCCAAGCGGGCAGAACAACACTATAGCCACAAAATACCAGGTTCTTTCAGCGTGCTTAGATTCCATTTCCCACACAATTCAGCATCAGAATAGCCTGCTCGCAGTACTCTCAAATCTAATCTGATACCCAGACCTCAGTGAATCCGATACCATCCCAGAAATAAGCGGTCGCGGCACCTTCCGGTTGATATAAAGTCAAATATGCCCCCGGAACTTCAAATTGGCGTCGGACTTCACTGTCATCTCCTGCCTCGGTATCTCTGATGGTTTTTCCAAAATGAGAAGCGAGATGAAAGTTCTCATCAATCTTTCTTGCAAGCAAAAAGGCTTCATATCCCGCTTCCGTTCTGAGCAAAACAATCAACTCTCTTCCCTCAATTGTCTCGATCAGCATCGCCAAATCGCCGCGGTCGTCATCATTCAGGTCGATTTCACAACTCGAAATATACTTGAATGGCGTACCGGCTCCTGACGAGCCAAACGGCGCTGCATTTATGAAGAGAATACCTGCAACAGCAAATAGAATCATACGTAAGGTCATAATAAATCCATCCTTCCATTCACCAATCATTAACTGCAGCCAACATCAAATGCTAACAATGGTCAGGTCATCCGCGATCGCACAAAAAACATACTTCATAGCATCTGCTATCTATCGGACTGCCTCCGCCATCTCCGCCAGCGCTATTACTGTCCTCCAGCTCCGTGTCGTCGCCGTTACCTTCAATTTTCGCTCGAAAAAATTGTTGTTTAGCTTGGTTCGTCCATACCCATTGGGCAGGAAAAGATAAATCTCCCGCCCGGAGTGGACATATCTTTCAGCTTTATCCCTGACCTTATCTACTTCGGCGGCCGGAAATGAATCGGGCGACTCGGCCAGAAAAGTCAGATGCAGCTTGCTTGCCTCTTTTCCGGCAAACGGATTCTTTTCGACAATTTTTCGTATCTCCTCGGCAGTCCGAATGATAACCGAGACATCATACCCCAGCCTCAGCTTAATCTTTTTTTCTATTTTATGAACCAACGCGGCAATATCGGTTTCCGGGGCGCTGAATATGACATTTCCGCTCTGAATGTAAGTTTGCGCTTCTTTGAACCCCAGTGATTCATAGAGCGCCCTTAGTTCAGCCATAGCGATTTTTTTGTGCCCGAGCAGATTGATACCGCGCAGCAGCGAGATATATCGAGGCTGTTTCATAGGTTGTTTCGAAGCCGCCTTTCCCTGTCTATCTGTTCCAATATATTTCAGCCCCGACAAATCGAAAGCAAAAAAATCTTTATATATGCCGCATTTATGATGAAAATGGCGCCGGCTGGTTTTCTCCAAATCGGCCGGAACCGGCGCAAAATTCTTTTGACAAATGTGACTTGGATTTCTATGTTCCTCCCCGAAGATTGAAGTAGAATCTTCACTGAGGAGGAGTCTATGACCAGAGTATCAATCTCTCTTATAGTCATTTTCATTTTGTCGTCAGGGGCGTTTGCCGATATCTGCCTTGACTGTCATCTCAAGGAGACACCCCATATTGTGGCTGATTGGCAGCTTAGCCTTCACAGCAAGAGCGAGGTCGGCTGCGATATCTGCCATGGGTCAGCGCATCAGACCGCCCAGGATTTTTCCCGGGCGCTTACCCCTACCGCCCAGACCTGTGCCCAGTGTCATGACCCGCAGTTCGGGCAGTTCGCAAAAGGGAAACATGCCTTATCCTGGGCATCGATGAATGCCATGCCGACCACGCATGCCCTTCCGATGGCTCTGACGCAGGGCGCCAAAGGATGCGGCGGATGCCATAAGATTGGAATGAAGGATGAATCAGAGGTTATGAAATTGAAGGCGGAAGGCTCTGTTTTTGGTCATGCTTCCTGCGACGCCTGCCATACCCGTCACAGTTTCTCCGTCAAGGAAGCGCAGCAGCCCCAGGCCTGCCAGACCTGCCATATGGGGTTTGACCATCCCCAGTGGGAGATGTATTCCTCGTCCAAACATGGCGTTCGCTATCTGCTTAGACAATCCGGTGTTCTGCCCGAAACAACCCCGGCGCCGACCTGCCAGACCTGCCATATGCCGGATGGGAATCATGAGGTTCGCACCCCCTGGGGGTTTCTGGCGGTGCGGCTGCCGTTGCCAGAGGACCCTCAATGGAAAGCCGACCAGGTTACAATACTTCAGGCGCTGGGCGTGCTCGACCCCAGTGGACAGCCGACCGCGCGGCTTGAGGTTGTCAAAGCGGCCGATGTCGCCCGCCTGGACCAGGAGAGCTTTGACCGGGAGCGGGCTCGTCTTTTGAGTATCTGCAGCCAATGCCACTCCGAGAACTTTGCCCGGGCCGAAATCGCCAAGGGGGACAGCATGATAAAAGCGGCTGACCATCTTCTGGCCGAAGCGATTCGGGTTATTGCCGACCTCTACCGGGACTCCGTTCTGGCAAAACCGGAAAAGTATGCCTACCCTTTCCCGGATTTATTGACTTTTCATGATGCCCCGACTGTTATCGAACAGACTCTTTTTGAGATGCATTTGAAACACCGGATGCGGGCTTTCCAGGGCGCTTTCCATGCCAATCCTGACTACGCCCTCTGGTACGGTTGGAGCGAGATGGTGCGTGACCTGGGCGAAATAAAGGAGATGGCGGCGGAGCTGCGGCATCTGAAGAAAAAATGAGAGGCATCTAGGCAAACGGACGCGCCCCCTGACGGCTTTAACGCCCTGTCCGAAACGCGATTGTCAACGGAGGCGGAATTTTAGGGAGATATGGAGCCTGGCCGCAGCTGAAATCGTTTTGAGGCAATATCGGGCAGTTTACAGGAAAAGCCATTTCTCCAGGCTTCTGGTCGGCACGATTATTTTCCGTTCGGCGCAGATTTTTTTCTGTTCAGGGTCGGAGAAAACTCTGCCGGGTGGGATATGCATCATGATTATCGTCTCGGCTCCGATCGCCTCCCGCACCAGATTCTCCCGGAAACTGCTCCTTGGGCGGGGAGTAAACCACTGAGTCAGAGCGACATCAACCGGGCTCCACTCCAATCTGCGGTAGCGGTTTATGTCATTCAAAGGGGCGTCGCCGCCGTGATATATCTTTCTTTCGCCGACGGAGAACAAGAACTCCAGATGTTGCACTTCCCGGTGGCGGTCAATCTTCTCACCGGTGAGTTCATCGGTATCAATATATTGACCATGTTTACCAGTAAGGACTGCAATACTGATACTTCCTATTTCAAGCGTGATGACCGAGTCAACAGGATGAGATATCGGGCGGAGGCGAGGGCTGAAATCAGCGTAACCTTCCTCTCTGGCGAGTAATTCTGCCGCCTGTGGAGGGCAGACCACCATTGTTTTCGGATTATGTCTTAAGTAGGACGCGACCATTCCGGCATTAAAGTGGTCGTGATGGGCATGTGTGACCGCGATAAGGTTGATATGGTCGAATGGGGCTGCCGCGGTCTTCATCAACTGGATAATCGAATCGGACGGCATCTGGTAACCGACCGCGTCAGGACCGCCAAAGAAGGCATCAACCGCGAATTTCTCATCTTGGCATTCTATCAGGAATCCTTCATTGGCTATAAAGGTAATAGATAGTTCGGCGGCGCTTGGGGTCACGACACTGAAAGTCAGCGCCAGAAGAGAGGTCAGCAACACCAGGAGAATTCTTAGCATGGTCGCATTTCTCCCGGAGAGCATGAATTCATAGCGCCAAGATAGGGAAAATACCCTCACTGACAAGCCTTAATTGAGCCGCAGGCAGAATCACCGTCTTGACAGCCCGGCCGCTCTGGCATGCCAGAGTGTCCGGATAAAAAAAGCCCCGACTCGGTCGGGGCTTATGGCTGGAGTATGCGGCTTTCTTAATCTTTTCTTACATACCGTCGGCAAGTGCGAATTCTACCTTATAGGTAACCCAGACCGCAACTGGCTTTCCATTTTGCATCGCCGGAGTATATTGACATCGTTTTGCCGCTTCCAGCGCCGCTTCTTCAAATCCGCAGTCCTTGGCGGAGCACTTCACAATTTTCGCTTCGACTACTGCTCCGTTGTCGTCGACCAGGGCTTTGACCCAGACTGTCCCCTCGACTTTGTGGTTTTTGGCGGAGTCGGGATAGACCGGCGGAGTGCTAACTGTCATAGTCGCTGGAACTTCCACCGCCACAAAATCATCCTCGCCGGGGTATTTTTTGTCCTTGGCGTAGAGTGTCGGAAGAGTAAGGAACAAAAAGAGTATCAGGAGGGCCGCCACTGCCACAATTCGCTTCAGCATAACACCTCCCCAAATGAGAAAGTTAGTTTACTCTTTTATCGGATGTCGCTCGAGGGAGATTTAGTCTATTAATAATATCGCGTCCTATCCATTTTTGTCAAGCGCAATCTGCTGCATACTGGATAGGGTACTCCCTTTTACGTATCTGCCGCGATATAAGTTTCCGGACGAACGGTTTATTATCAAACGATACTTCAAAAGTCCCCTTTATCGTGTTGAGAAAGCTCCTTCCGGAAGCCAGTTGAGCAGTTCCCAACCCTCATGCCCCTGCATCGTTCCGCTCAGCCAGACAAAGTCCCATCGCGCCATACCAAGATGATGGACCACCCACTTCTTGGAATTGATGACATTCTCGAACTGGTTTCGTGTCGTTTGCACCAGATAAGCGTCAAAGTCCCCCGCCCGGGTCTGAATCCGCATCTTTTCTACCACCCTGACCGTATCCCTGTCCATCACCCCCATCCAGAAATCGCCGACTCGCAGAGGAAAAATCATGATATCAGAAAGGCTGGTCAGGTCCTTGCCGGCATATATGAAGACGGTGTCATAGCGAATAACCGGTCCGGAGTCGGTGGTAAGGAAACCGTATCCAATATGAAGGTAACTGGTGTCGATTTCATCGCCGTCACTAAAAACCCAAACAGTTACCGAGTCGCCGTTATTCAGGGTGTCTCTGCCTTCTATTCTGACTCGAATCGTATCGATAGCGGAACTGAGCGAATCCGCCACCTGGTAAACCCACCAGTCGCCGACTTCATTGGGGAAAATCCAGGTATTGACTTCGGGCGGTTTCTGACTGTCATCATCGCAAGCGATGCCGAAAGTCAGTATGGCAGAGAATAATGCCAATGCCTTTACGAATTTCCGCATATTACTCTCCGTTTCCAAATGGTTGAGATTCAAATTAATGACTCTGAAACAAGATTACCATCAATATTAAGTGACGAATTACCAGATTTGACTATCCATTCATTTGCGGCAATACGGCACAATTATTGGTTTTCGACTGTCAGGAAAAAGAGGCGAAACAGCAGTAAATGCAACAGCCGTATTATAGCCAAGAAATAACTTCAACGGCTGCTGCAATGATATAGTTTTGAGGGGTTCGCGCATTATCGGGAGACCCGGGAAGACCGCCGTGAGGCAAACCCGTAAGCAACCGCCTTATATGCTGATAAAGGCAGGGGGGAAGAGGCTGCCTGAGACGGCGCCTGCCTGGCACTTTTCTCTGTCAATTTCCTGAAACAATTGACTAATCTATCCGATTATATATATTGCCGATAGAAAAACTCGCAGAATGCGAGGGAACCAACGCTCAGCTTCGCGGTATGAATTCCGGTGCCAGAATGGTGCCCCACCCCTTATGGTGGGTGGTTCGCTGATAAGATTATGGGGGTGTACCGGTTTCGACGGGGTAAGTGTGGGATTGTTGGCGTGCCGAGGGACTCCGGATTGCTCGTTAAATATCCGGTAACCACAACAAGTGGCGAATACAACTACGCCATGGCTGCCTAATCGAGTTTAACTCTTAGGTAACCCGCTTCCTCAGCCTGCTGTCTTTCCGGGCTGATGCGGAGCGTCGGACAGGAAGGCTCGGCTGGCTGACGTCTTTAAAGCCGGCTTAAATACAAAGGCTGGCCGTCTTACTGGCCTGCCGCTCGGCAGGTAAGGCGGCGAGAAATAAAGAGACGGCTACGCACGTAGAGGATGGTCTGGCGCTTATTTCGGACGGGGGTTCGACTCCCCCCACCTCCACCAATTTTGTTAATCTCATAAGCCCTTGAAATTCAACGTAACACGCTGATTTTCAAGGGCTTTTTCGTGCCTCTCCGCTCGGAATAATCTGGAATAAACTGCAATAACTTACAACGATCGTGGTCACAATTTGGTCACAATGGAAATTCGAGGGGATTATTGGGGAATATATATCAATGCAACGGGCTGCCATTTTGTTCAAAATGTCAGCCCGTTATGCAGAGTATTTCAATGATATTAAGAACAGGTCTTTACGCAAGGCGGTTAGTAATTAGACCACAGATGAAATTCGCCTCTATTGCCCGTTTGCCCTGGAGAGTTTTGCCTCTTCGGCAAGGGCTTTTGCCTCAGGGGTATTGAAGGGAAAATAATCAAGGACATCATACTCCCAGACATTGGTGGGAAATATCACCACCAGTTCGGCGACGTCATCATCGAGGTTCTGAAAAGAGTGCGGCACCATGGGGGGGATATTGACAATATATGGTCCTTCTTTAACGAATATCTTATCGCCCAATGCATAAAGAATTTTCTGCCCTTTCAAGAGGACATGCGATTCCTCCCCCTTATGCGTGTGCATCGGCGGAGCCCCGCCGGGGGCGGTATAAGTAATACCGATGGTGAGATTTTGATAACCGTGACGCTGTCCTTCCATCACATGCACATATTCGCCGGGACCGGGATTAATCACCACCAGGTCATCCTTGGAAAGGGCAAAGTCATCGACCGAAGTCATTCGCGGGGGTTCAAAACGGCCCGGAATGCTTCTGGTTTCAATGGCTTTATGGCCGTGATGCTGCGCGTGCAGTTGTTGTCGGGCATCATCAATGGCAGAAATTCTCTCGCCATGCGCGATGCGCTCTTCCGCAGAGTTCTTGTAAGTGACGGTCGGTTCCGGGGGGAGTTTCCCGGATTTTCCGGATGAATCGGTCACGCCAACGGAATACCAGATTCCCATCACGGCGAATGTAACCGATGTTGCCATCAGCCCGAATTTGAGACGCATATTCAAACCCTTTCCTTTTACACAACGGCAGCGACACCGTCCGCGTTTTGATACGCAGGCCGCTTGCTGCCCAATTATTATAGACTATATTACTCCATAAAATTGAGATAAATTACGCTCCCCGAGAGAATTTGTTTGTTGAAGGAAGGCCGGTTTTGCCGGTCAGTCATTTATGAAGCATTTCCCGGCAGAACATAAAAATGAATCATAAAATCGTGCTCGGCTTGTGTCATGTCCTTTGACATTCAGTCGAAGAGCGCCGGATTATGTCCGGAGGCGAGATATATCGCTATTTACACGCTTTCCCCGGACTATTATCTTAAGTCATGCCCACCTTCGGAATAGTCATCCACGGCGGAGCCGGAGCGATATCGAAGAGTGCCATGACTCCGGAACTGGAAAGGAGTTATCATGATGGCCTGCGCGAAGCCCTTACGGCGGGATATAAGATTCTCGAGTCGGGGGGCACCGCCGTTGATGCCGTGCAAAAGGCAGTCAATGTGATGGAGGATTCCCCTCTTTTCAATGCCGGCCGGGGCGCGGTTTTCACCCATGCAGGCAGGAATGAAATGGATGCCGCTATTATGGATGGCGCCACGCTTAAAGCGGGGGCGGTGGCCGGGGTGCAACAAATCAAGAATCCTATCAATTTAGCCCGAATGGTGATGGAAAAGACACCGCATGTTCTTCTGGCGCGCGATGGCGCCGAAGAATTTGCCCGTCTCAACGGATTCGAATTGATGCCGGACGAGTATTTTTTCACGGAGAGCCGATGGCAGCAACTTCAGAAAGCAATAGAACTTGAGAAGAACTGGAAAGAGCGGAGCCGTTCCGGTTCGGAATCTGATAGCGAGCAGAAATTCGGCACCGTTGGCGCGGTCGCGCTTGACCAATCGGGCAACCTTGCCGCCGCAACCTCCACCGGCGGTATGACCAACAGCCGCCACGGACGAATCGGCGATTCGCCGCTTGTCGGCGCCGGCACTTATGCCAATAACCAGACCTGTGCTGTTTCCGCTACCGGCCATGGGGAATTCATCATCCGCGCCGTCCTCGGCCATGACCTCTCGGCTCTAATGCAATATCACGGTATGAGCCTTCGCGACGCCGCCGAAAAGGTGATATTCGGGCGTTTCAAGGAACTCGGCGGGACCGGCGGTCTGGTGGCTATCGACCGGCAGGGCAATATCGCCCTTCCCTTCAACACCCCCGGGATGTACCGCGGGCATTATCTTCAAGGGCAAAAACTGGAGACAGCTATATACAGAGAATAAGCCGGAAGTTGTATCTGGAAAGCCTTAAAAATGGAGAGGGAGAGTGTAATGCGCAAAAGAAAATACCCAATCCTCGAATTTGACCCCTCAAAGAAAGCCATCATCGAAGCGAGCAATTTTATCCGCAAAGTGGAGAATTGGGAGCACGGCATAATCTGTTTTTTCAAGGATGTTGTAGAGAAGATTGCAGAAAGCACCGGAGCCGAAAAAATGTATGAAGACAAGGGAGTTTACGGCACTAATCCATTCTATCGGATGGAATATAGAGGGTGTCCCATTGTCTTCTTTTTTCCCTTGATGGGGGCATCGGTCTCGGCCGCATTTCTGGAGTTAGCCATCGGACTTGGCGGCAGGAAATTCATCGCCTGCGGCAGCTCCGGCGTCCTTGACAGGAGTATTCCGCGAGGCGGCTTTGTTGTTCCCAGCGCCGCTGTTCGCGACGAAGGGACGTCATATCACTATCGGGAACCTTCCCGCGAAATAGACGTGAATAAGAAAGCAATCAAAGCGATAACGACTGTGTTTGAAAGCCACCATGAATCATATCGGACAGGAAAGGTCTGGACGACCGACGGCTTATTCCGCGAAACGGCTTCCAGAATTGCTTTACGGAAGAAAGAGGGATGCCTGGCGGTGGAGATGGAAGCGGCGGCGCTTCTCGCCGTGGCGCAATTCCGCAGAGTCAAATTGGGATATATCCTGACCGGCGGTGATGATGTCTCCGGAAAAGAGTGGGATACAAGAGGCGAAAACTTGCGGCTACCTACCCGGGAGCGGCTTTTCTGGCTCAGTGTCGAAGCCTGCTTGAAGCTTTGAATCGATTTGACCGGTGACGACCGGCTATTTTCCCCAATTTTTCACAGGCTCTGTAACGTATCTCCAAAAAATGGAGGAAAAATAGTTATATGGCGACCCCCGAACAAGCCACTCAGACCCAGCTGAAAAATATCCAGACCAGAACCGGCAAGACTCTGGAGCAGCTGGCGAAAATCATCAAGGAAAGCGGTCTGACCAAGCATGGCGAACTCCGTTCCATGCTACAGCAAAAACTCGGCATGGGGTATGGTGATGCCAACACACTCGTGCATTATGTTCTCAAAAGTGACGGCGCTTCCGCCGCCAAAAAGGGCGCAATGTCCGAAGATGATGTTCTAAACGGTATCTATTCCGGTCCCAAAGAGGCTCTCCGTCCCATTCATGACTCACTCATGAAGCATATCAAGAACTTCGGCGAGTTTGAGATTGCCCCCAAGAAGGGGTATGTCAGCCTGCGCCGGAAGAAGCAATTTGCCATGATTGGTCCTGCTACCAACAGCCGCGTTGAAGTCGGCTTGAATGTCAAGGGACTTCCTGCGGCGGGCCGTTTGGAGGCAATCCCCCCCGGCGGTATGTGCAATTACAAAGTCAAGCTGACCGAAGTCTCGCAAGTGGATAAAGAGTTAATCGGCTGGATTAAACTTGCGTTCGAAAACGCCGGATAACCGGCTGAACCCCGGAAACTTCTTTACTGTCAGATTCTCAGCTCACCTATTCTCTGCCTCAAAACAGGCAGAGAGGGCTTCTATATTTCTGCGCTGTTGAACAGGTAAACGCTTTTTGGCGAAACATCGATTATCTATTCCAGTATAATCAGATAAGTGACATCCATTACCACGGGAGGGTCAAGTGAGAAGAATATCATATCTAATTATCCTGCCAATTCTTCTATTGGCGGCAGGTGGAGGCGCTCATATGAAACAGCCGTACGATTTAACGGTAGAAATTGACAAAATCACCAGAGTGATTCATAACAGTATCGGCTGGGCCGCCAGTAAGGATAAGGAACTGCTCTACCAATGTTTCGCACATGATTCTGACCTGTTCTGGTTTTCGCCGCGAGATGACGGCACGGTATCCGGTTTCAGCCAATTTGCCGACCAGGTCGAGAATTTTTTCATGAAGGATGAATTTAAGGCGGTTAGTTATGAAGTCAGAGACCTCCGGATTGTTCTCTCCCGGTCGGGTGATGTCGCCTGGTATCATGCCCGTCTGGACGATTTCAACGAATGGAAAGGGCAGCCGGCAAACTGGGAGGATGTCCGCTGGAGCGGCGTGCTGGAGAAACGTGACGGCCGTTGGGTGATTGTTCAGATGCATTTTTCCGAGGCGGCGGAGAAAACGCGATAGAATGCTCTTTTCGATTGATACCGCCCCAAGTCATCAGGAATCGGCGCTCAAAAGAAACGCCCTGCAAATCTTCTGAGTCCGGGTGACGGTTCATTCAAAGACCGGAACTGATTTTTTCGACGAGTCGCGTAGTCGGTTGCCATTGCTTCTTCTATAGAAGTTGAATCCAATTCAAACAGTTTCGATATTACCGCCGTTATAAATTAAAAATCAGCGGTGAATGAACTTCAATGATTTAGATCGTCAGGTCTTGGCTAAATTCTAAAGTATTATTCTTCTTGGGTGAGGGCTGATTCAAGGCAAACTGATGTCTAAACAGCGGGGAGCCGGACTCTTTCCCCGTAAGGAAAGGAGGTCAATATGACCAGAAGAGCTCTTAATCTGGGTGTATTAGGACTGCTTGTTTTCGTTTTTCTGAGCGGATTTCAGATGGCGTCGGCGCAGAGTGGCGAAGCGGCGAAAACAAAGTCGCTCTATGACCGGCTGGGCGGGTTGATGCCGATTTCGGTCGTGGTGAGCGATTTTATCGATGCCCTCGTGCCAGATTCTATTCTGAATCAAAATCCGGCAATTGATGCCGCCCGCAAACGGGTTCCGGCCGAATATCTCAAATACCATGTAACGGCTATGGTCTGCCAGGCGACGGGGGGACCGTGTCAGTATCATGGTAGAGGTATGAAAGAGTCTCATGTCCACCTGAATATCACCGAAAAGGAATGGGACAGGATGGTGACCATTTTCAAAGAGATTCTTGCCAAACACAAAGTCCCGGCCAAGGAGACGCAAGAGCTTCTTGATATAGTCGGTACCACCAAGGCTGATATTGTAATGGCAGGCAAAGGAAAATACTAATTCTTAGTCGCCCACAAGTCCCCCCTTCACGAAGATTTTCGCCGAAGGGGGTTCCAATTCCGCTTTCCGGTTGCCGCTCTCCGCGCCAATTAAGTGATTGCAGTTGAGGAAATGGTTGCTTATGCTATGTTATCTGCAACCAATAGCGAAAGGTGTTTCGTGGAAAGCGCATGGAAATTTGCTCTCTGGGGGCAATTTGGCGCCGCCCTCGACATGCTGGAAAATTCTATCCGTGCCTGCCCCGACTCCCTCTGGCACGACCGGGCGCGTGACGGCGAAAAATTCCTCAGTGAAACCAGACCGCAGGAGTTTTGGTACATCGCTTATCATACCCTCTTCTTTCTCGATTTTTATCTGGCTGAGACCGACCGGGGATATGCCCCGCCTGCTCCTTTTACCTTAAGCGAGTTGGACCCGGAGGGACTTCTTCCGGACAGGGTGTACTCTAAAGACGAACTTCTTGGATTCCTGGAGCAGGGACGTCAGAAATGCCGCATCCGCATAGGTTCGCTGACCGATGACACCGGGCACAAGCCTGCCGCCTTTGAGCGGCCGCAACTCACCGTTGTGGAATTGTTGATGTACAACATGCGCCATATTCAACATCACGCGGCACAATTGAATCTTCTGCTTCGCCAGAACATCAACTCTGCCCCGCGCTGGGTAGGGAAGACCAAAGTTCCGCTTGAGCCAGGAACCTCCCTTTTCCCTTAAAATAAGCAAGATTCTCTATTATCCCGTTGAACTAACCCCTCTCTTTCGGATTATCTCAATAAACAAGGAGAATCCGATGAAATCACGATTATCCCCTATTTCAGCACTATTGATTTCCTTTTTTATCTTCTTTGCCGCCTGCTCCGACCTTCCCTCCAAAGATATTATTCGTCCTGAGGAGATCAAAAGTATGCGACTGGTGGTGTACGACAAGCCAACCTACGCCAAACTAGCGGAGCAATGGAAAGAATATTACGAGGCATTTCCTTCCGAGTACGCTTACGCCCACTGGATGCGCGCCGCGGACTACGCCGATGACAGCAGTTATTGGAAACTGCTCGATAAGGGCCTCAAAAAATACCCGGCAAACCCGACTCTTCTCTATCTGAAATCGCTGGAGCGAGCCGGCTCTCATGACAATACCGAAGCCCGCGGGTATCTGGAGCGGGCAGCATCCCTCGACCCCGGCTTTATCGACCCCTGGTTCGCCCTGATACCGAATTATATGGATATCCGTGACGAAGAACGTTTCAATCTCGCCCTCCGCCGTATTCTGGAGAGCGGCGTAATCGCAGATGAAGTCTTTGACTTCAATTTCAATATGATAAGCGCTCTGGAGCCGAATGCCATTCTAATAACCAATGGCGACAATGATACCTTTCCCGGGTGGATTCTCTCGCGCATCCTCAAATTCCGCCCCGATGTTACCGTGGTCAACCGCAGCCTTCTCAACACCGGGTGGTATCCTCTCTATGTAATCGAACAGGGATTACCCCGGTTCGTCGAAGAAAAGCAGATTGACAGCATACGGAATTATATCCTCGAGGCTGTCAAAGCCGGCAAACGAAAACCTTCTTCCGGCATCTTCTCCGACACCTTGCTCTATCGCATTACCGAATCGGCAAAAACGGCCGGACGTCCAGTATATCTTTCCAAGACTCTCTTTATGACCGATGAGATAAGACCGCTCTTCGAAAAAGGGCGTGATCTGGGGATGACGGTTCTTGTCTCCCCCTCGGAAAAACCGTACGCCCGGCAACTGCAGGAGACTTTTGAGACCTGGCTGCAGTCTTTTCGAACCGCCGGACTCGAAAGCTGGCGGCTTCGCAACTCACCCCGATTTGATGCAGGACGGTACCTGGTGCAGGGATACGGTCTCCATATCGCTACCAACCTCGCCTCCTTGAAAACACACGCTCCGCAACTGGTCGAGCCGCTTTTTGAGTGGTATATTAAGTATGTCGAGCCGGTGGAATCCGAGGAAAATCGCGGAAGAATCGCACAGGCCTGGTGCGGGATGAAAGATATCGAAGAGATTAGTGAATGGTGCCGGAAACAAGGCATAAATAAGTGAATCCAGACTGGGAGATACTTCGCCGCGCCCGCGATGGGGACCCCTCGTCATGGCGGGAATTGCTTTATGCCTACCAGCCTCGCCTCAAAGCGCTGGCGTATCTTATCACCGGCTCGGTTGCCACGGCCGATGATATCGCGCAGGAGACCATGTTTAAAGCAATCCGAGCGCCAATGAGTCATCAGATGGGAACCCTTGACGGCTTCCTCGGAACCATTGCCTTTCGCCTGGCAGTGAAAGAGACTCAATATCAGAAAAAGTCGGTCGGCCTGGACGGCATCGACCCGCCTGGTGATACCAATTCACCTCTGGATTCGATAATAAAAAATGAACAGGAGTATATCCTGGCGCGCGCCATCAAGGAATTAGACCGCGAGCATAGCGAGGTCCTTATCCTCAGATTCTACGGCAATCTCAGTTATGATGAAATCGCCCGTGAACTTGGCATCCCGGTCGGAACCGCTAAGTCGCGCGTTTTCTATGCCGTCAAAGCCTGCCGCCAGAAACTCATAGATAAAGGAATACTGGAATGACACATCTTAACGAAGACCAGTTGCTGGAATATGCGCTGGAGATATATGCCGACGAGAAAAGGCGCAGAGAGACAGAAGCGCATTTGAGGGAATGCCCGCAGTGCCGGACTTTGCTCTCAAAAATCAAAAGCGAACTCGAATTCATCGGCTCCATCCGCCCCAGAGTCACCGAGTACCTCATGCCTTTCCCGAAACAAAGAGAATCATTCCTGACGGCCCTCCTCCGGACTGCCGCACTGCTTATTCTCGGCGCGTGTCTGGGATTTGGCATCGCCGGAATCAATCGACCCGAGTCAGTCTGTGTCATGCCCGCTTACAATATTGCCGGCGCTCCCGCCGCATTGGAATACGGCCCAATCGTGTCCGAGGCGACTTTCGTCAGAATTTCTTACTCTGCCGGAAACTGAGCGATCTTCTCTCGAGAAATCGGATCAGCGTCAATAATGGACTGATTTCCTCCGTATAGACCTTTATAGTCGTTCCGGTACTGATGCCGGGCAGAAACTTTTGCGCGGAGTATTTATTGCAGCAATGTCGAAACTTCGTTTGATGACGGTGCTGGCGCATCCTGATGATGAGTCGCTCGGGATGGGCGGCACTCTGGCAAAATACAGCCGCGAAGGGGTCGATACTTATCTGATAACCGCCACCCGGGGAGAGCGGGGTCGTTATGGCGACCTGCAAAAATTCCCGGGGCTGGCGGCGGTCGGCCAGATTCGTGAAACAGAGCTTCGGATGGCGGCCAAGCGCCTGGGAATTACGGAGGTTCATTTTCTCGACTATATCGACGGCGACCTCGACAAAGCCGAGCCGCAGGAAGCAATTGCCAAAATCACATTCTACATCCGCAAATACCGACCGCAGGTGGTGGTTACTTTTGGACCGGAAGGGGGGTATGGCCATCCCGACCATATTGCTATCTGTCAGTACACCACCGCGGCAACAATCTGCGCCGCTGACCCGGATTTTAATGGAAACGGTTATCTGGCGGTGCCGTCACAGCACCATGCCATCTCCAAACTCTATTATATGGCATGGACGCAGCCGAAGTGGGATGCCTACCAGGCGGCTTTCCGGAAGCTGGTAACGGTCGTTGACGGGGTAGAGCGGCAAGTGACGCCTGCTCCTGACTGGGGTATCACCACCCGCATCGACACTTCAAACGTCTGGGAGATTGTCTGGGAAGCGGTCAGCTGTCACAAGACACAACTGGCAATCTACGGAAAGTTGAAAGAACTCTCGGCCGAACACCACATGGCGCTCTGGGGGACACAAGAATTCTATCGGGCATTCAGTCGGGTCAATGGAAAGAGAGCGCTCGAACAAGACCTCTTCGAGGGGCTTCGCTGACAGCCCAACAAAACATGGAAAAGAGTATAGTGCAAGATAAAGCGACGACGCAAATTGATATTGCTCCGGAGAAGTTTCGTCGCCTCGGCTATGAACTGATTGACCAGATATCGAATTTTCTGGGAGATATTCAAAATCGCCCGGTGACTACCGATTTTTCGCCGGAAGAGTTGCGCCGC
>JBFMEF010000083.1 GCA_040753495.1 Candidatus Zixiibacteriota bacterium | reverse complement strand
CTTGGATTGAGATATATTATAATCGTCAAAGACGACACTCAACTCTGAAATACTTAAGCCCGGTTGATTTCGAAAATGAAAACAGTTATGCTTATTTACGTGTCCCACAAATCGGGGGAAGCACAGATTTGACCTACTCGCATTATGTGATCACAAGCGGCTTGGTTGATTTCGCAATAACCTCCCCTATTTCATAAACTGCAAATTCACTTTTCGTCGCCGCTTTCAGGAAATCATCCCTCTTCCCGGCGTCGAGGGCGATGAAAAGGCCTCCCGAGGTTTGGGGATCGTGGAGAAGGTTCCGTTCGGCTTCGGTGCATTTTCTCAGATACTCCACTTTGTCGAGCAGATATTCGCGGTTGGCGGAAGTCCCGCCGGGGACCGAGCCGGCGTTGGCGAATTTCATTGCATTCGGGAAAAGCGGGAGGCGGTCAAAAGAGATTTTCAGGGTTACCTCAGAGCCATTCGCCATTTCGTACGCATGCCCGAGAAGTCCGTAGCCGGTGATATCGGTGGCGGCATGAGCCCCGAATTGAACCATCAGTTCAGATGCGACATTATTCAGTGTCGCCATTGATTTAGTGACAGTGGCAATATCTTCGGGCGAAGCGAGATTCCGTTTGATGGCGGTAGTGATGATGCCGGTGCCAAGCGGTTTGGTCAAGAACAGAATATCGCCCGGTTTGGCGCCGATGTTGCGGACGATTTTGTCGGTATCGATGATGCCGGTGACAGCCACGCCGAATTTCAATTCTTTATCTTTGATGGAATGACCGCCGACGACCACGGCGCCGGCCTCTTTTATTTTTTCCGCGCCGCCGAGAAGAATTTTTTTCAGTATTTCCGGCGGCAGAACTCCATCCGGAAAACCGACAATATTCAAAGCGGTCAGCGGCTTGCCGCCCATGGCATAGATATCGGAAAGGGCGTTGGCGGCCGCAATCTGCCCGAAAGCGTACGGGTCATCCACAATCGGCGGAAAGAAGTCCACCGTCTGAACCAGCGCCTGACGGTCGCTAATCTGGAAGATGCCGGCGTCATCGGAGGTCTCAAACCCAACCAGAAGGGCGGGATTGCTCTCCGGCGGCATCTCCTTGAGAAGGTCAGCCAAAAACTTTGGCCCCAATTTGCTGGCTCAACCGGCGCAGGTGACTTCAGCCGTCAGTTTGATAGTTATTTCGTCTCTGTTGTTTTTCATAGACATCGCCAAGATACGAAAAGCCGAAAGGAATGTCAAAAGGGTGGGGATTCTGTCAGCGCGGCTACAAGGAAATCATCCTCCGCCGAAGGCGGGGGATGATTTTGTCGAAACCATAAAGGTTTTGACCTACCGAGGGGCGGACGATTCTTAAACAATGCCTGGACAGAACTATCTTCGTCGGACAGAACTGGACGTTTCCAGCCGGAAAATCTTTCCCAAATTGCGCCGTCAGGAATCTTTCCTGACGGTTCTTCACTTGTATCGTGCCTGGCAGATGTCCACATCTGCTGGTAACTATTCATTGCGCTGTCAGGAATCCTTCCTGACGGCTCTTCACTTGTAGCCATTCGACCAGGTCGAATCCTATCCCCTGACGCCGGTAACTCAGGATGCGCCTTCGCTTTAGTCAGAATCTTCCAAAAAAATTTTCAAATTTCGATAATCTCGCCCATTTTCACTGACAGCAGATGTCAGTGGGGGATTTTATGATGGGGTCAGGCGATTTTCAAGAAAGACCGGGCGTATCGAAAATACTGGTTCAGGGAGGTTATATGTTTGGATGCAAGGGGTTTTATTATCCGCTGGTAACGCCGCTCTATTACGGGCGGGCAATGCAGGCGCCGGACGTGTGCGGATATTGCCGTATTTTTTCTGACCACTGCAATTATTATCCGGGGCAGATTGAAGAATATCAGATACTGGCATTGCGGCGGCTATTGCGGCATGCCCAGAACCATTCGCCGTACTACCGACGTCTTTTTGCAGAATATGGTTTTGACCCGGAGCGGGTATACAGCCAGAATGACTTGAAGACTCTCCCTATTCTGACCAAGGAGACAATAAACGAGCACCGGGAGGAGATGCTGGCTGATGATTGTGACATGATGGCTCGTCATGAGACCT
>JBFMEF010000082.1 GCA_040753495.1 Candidatus Zixiibacteriota bacterium | reverse complement strand
AGGTGAGGAGTCGGGGCTTTACTCTATAACGACGCAAGTCTCCGATATCAATTGGGTATCGATAACCGCGCCGACCGCGTCAATATCGGCGTCAATAAAAATCAGGTATCTCCATAAGGCGGCTTCCGGCAAAGTAGTCCCGCTCGGAACAAGCCAGGCTCGAGTCGAATTTGATGAACCACAGCGGGCAATCACCCCCGGGCAAACCGCGGTCTTCTATCGCGACGACCTGGTGCTGGGAGGCAGCATTATCGAAAAAAATAGTTGAATCGTTACTGCCGGTTCGATATATAAGAAATAGCAGTGGTTAATAACCAATTCGGAGGTGAACTATGCTGGAAGTTACATATTATGGACACAGTTGCGTGGCTGCTACTGACGGCACGCACAGATTGATTATTGACCCTTTTATTACCGGTAATCCCCAGGCGAATCTGAAAGCATCTGATATAAAGGTAGATTTCATTCTGGTCACACATGGTCACGGGGACCATCTCGGCGACGCCGTAGAGATAGCCAGGCGAAACCAGGCAACGATAATTGCGCCAAATGAACTGGCGATATATGTCAGCAAACTGGGAGCGCAGGCGCACAATATGCATATCGGCGGAGCCCATAATTTCCCATTCGGACGAGTCAAGCTGACTATCGCGCACCATGGCTCGGCGGCCGGTGACGGCTTGGTCTATACCGGAAATCCCTGCGGCTTCCTGATAACTATCGGCGGGAAAACTATCTATCATTCCGGGGATACCGGGCTTTTCTACGATATGAAACTTATTGGCGAGATGAATTCTATTGATATCGCCTTCTTGCCGATTGGGGATAATTTTACTATGGGTATCGACGATGCGGTGAAAGCGGTCGAGTTCTTAAAGCCAAAGAAGGTTACGCCGCTTCACTATAAGACCTGGCCTGTTATTGATGCCGAGCCGACGGAATTCGCATCCAAACTGCAAGGGACAGGTTCTGAAGTTGTCATTATGACACCAGGTCAGTCGATGATGGTCTGACGACCGATTTGAAAGTAGATATCGGCTGAACCGGCGGTGATTCAAGGAAAGAATAGCGGAGCATTTACAATGAAAAAGTTAGGTAAGGTCATTGGTTGGACAGCCGCGGTTATCGCCCTACTGCTCATTCTGGGCTTAGCCGGACTAGCGCTCTTTTTCCCCAAGGAGAAAGCCAAGGAAATTGCGATTGAAAAGATATCAACCGCTCTCCAGCGCCAGGTAACGATTGAGGGAGTCTCTCTTTCGTTCTGGGGCGGGTTGGGTGTTTCTCTCGAAGATATCAAGATTGAAAATCCGCCCGGATTTGACCAGCCGAATCTACTTACCGCACAGGCGCTCGATGTCAAGCTGAGCCTCATTCCTCTGCTTTTTAAGCGTGTTGAAATTGACCGGGTAATTCTGGATAAGCCGGTCATTTTCATGCAAAGGCTGCCGAATGGGGCAGTCAATTTTAAGTTCGGCGCCGCTGTTGAGGAAGTATCGAGTGAAGAAAGCCAGACTCCGGAAGAGACCAAAGTTGCCGCGCTTGCGATTTCTTTCGAAGATATCAATATCAATAAAGGGAGATTGATTTACCGTGATGATTCTTCACGCACGGTAATCGATGCCAATGGTCTGGCTCTCCAGTCGCAACTGGAGATACCGGAGGCAGACTTTTATAAATCGCGCGGTCAATTGAAGATTGATAGCCTGAAGTACATAACGGCTAAATCAAAACTGCCGGCGATGAATTTAAGTGTCGACTATGACGCCGCCATCGATATGAAACAGAATTCGGTGGTGCTGTCGGATTCCAGGATAACCGTCAATGGTCTCGAATTCGACCTCAAACTGGGCATACCGAATCTGCAGACTCTGGCATTTGTCAACGCGCAAATTGAGACAGAAAAAGCGGAATTCTCAAAGATTATTTCCCTTCTTCCGGAGACAACCCGCTCCCGACTGGCAGAATACTCCCTGGCGGGAAAACTCGACCTGACAGCAATGGCGCGATATAATAAAGCGACCATACCAACCGTCAATTTCGAAGGAAAAGCGGAAATCAGTGGATTGGTCTTTTCGCAAAAGGGAATTGCCGGCGAACTGACTGTCAAATCGCTTCGAGCGGAAGTGCGGAATGATTATCTTAAAATGCAGTTGTCGGGAGGGGCCTATGCCGGAAGTCCGGTTGAAGGGTACCTGACGGTCAATGACTTCAAGAATCCGGTAATCGACGGTCATTTCAAGGGGAAAATTGACCTGGCGCTGTTCAATCCTTTTCTTCCAAAAGAAGGGGAGCCAGAAATCGCCGGTCAGGCGGAATTCGATCTGGGCGCGCGCGGTAGCGCCAAAGATCTGACCAAACTTAAAATGGAGGGGAATCTCCTGGTGAAGGACGGCAAGTATTCGGCCACTACTCTCCCTGAACCGATAGAGAGTTTTAATGCCGACATCAAATTGGCGCCGGATAACTGGGTTATCAACCGCATGGCAGTAGAATTTCCGTCGTCCGACATTGCCCTGACAGGCAATGTCAAAGACCCCTTCCCATATATCCTGCCAAAGTATTCCGCAATGGGAAGAAAACCGGTGATGAACTTCACGATGACCTCGAATCGATTTGACACCGATAAACTTTTTCCCGAGGCCGTTCCCGGGTCAGGCGTCAATCGGGCGGCACTTCCTGCCGATTCGCTCCCGCCGCTTCTCCTTCCGGACATAAACGGGTTAGGTAAGGCACAAATTGATACTCTGATTTATTCGAAAGTGGAATTCACCGATATCACGGGCGACATCGATATAAAGAATCGGGTCATTCATGTCACTGACGCCAGGGGAAAAGTCTATACCGGAAATGTCACCGGAGCGACAGAAATAGATTTGAACGATTTCAGCAATCCGCGTTACACCGGAAATTTTGAAGCCACGCAGGTTGAGGCAAATGATTTTCTGACCCGATTCACCAATTTTGGCGGTCATCTGTTTGGGAAGGTGAATCTCAATGGGGATTTTTCAGCGTCGGGATGGGAACCGGAGCCTCTGATACAGTCGCTGTCTATGGATGGTCTGGCCGTCTTCAATGAAGCCAAGATTGTCAATTTGAATCTTCTGACAGAGCTGTCAAAGCAATTGAATTTCAAGATGCCCAGTGAAGAATCTTTGAAGGATGCCGCCACTAAGTTCAAAGTTGAGGATGGCCGGGTGGTTTTTGAAGGGCTAAGATTCTCCAGTCAATTGGGTGACTGGAATCTTATCGGGTCGGTGGGATTTGATGGCTCGCTGGATTATATGGGAGAGATTCTTCTGTCGGAAAAGGTGACCGGCCAGCTGATGTCGCAGCCGGGAGCAGTTTCCGGTTTTGCTTCCTTGCTTAAGGAGAGTGGGTCGGGACGGGTCAAAGTGCCGTTTCGGCTGCGAGGTTCCTATGCCTCGCCCAAGTTGTCTCTCGATTTTTCGGTTAAGGAGCAGATGAAAGATAATCTCAAGAACAAGTTCGATTCGGCGATACAGAATCTGTTAAAGAAAAAGTAGGTGTCGTCACGGTTCAATTTACCGGTTTGGGGCGCCGATACGTATCTTATATATGATTTTTAAGACCATATTAGAGGATATCCGCGCTATCTATCGCAATGACCCGGCGGCGCGAAATATAGAGTTCATACTTTATCCCGGTTTTCACGCGGTACTGGCGCATCGGTTCATTCATCCTTTGCACAACCTGGGGCTGCCCTTCATACCCCGGCTCCTGTCGCAAATAGTCAGATTTCTAACCGGCGTGGAAATTCATCCCGGCGCGACCATAGGAAAAGGATTCTTCATCGACCACGGTGCCGGAATAGTGATTGGTGAAACCTCAGAAATAGGGGACAACTGCGTAATGTTTCATAACGTCACTCTCGGCGGCACCGGCAAGCATTCCGGGAAACGGCATCCGACTATCGGAAAAAGGGT
Source organism: Candidatus Zixiibacteriota bacterium (assembly GCA_040753495.1). NCBI lineage: Bacteria > Pseudomonadati > Candidatus Zixiibacteriota > Candidatus Zixiibacteriota bacterium. The sequence continues at coordinate 18,320 of JBFMEF010000082.1, read as the reverse complement.
CGTAATTGGCACCGGCGCTATCCTATTGGGTCCGCTGACCGTGGGAAATAATGTGAATATAGGCGCCAATACCTTTCTCTATATGGTCGATATACCTGACAACTGCACCGTGGTCGGCACTCCCGGTGTCATTACCAGACTTGAGGGAAAATCAGTTCATATCAAGCCGCAGAAGACGGTTGTCCCGGCCGACCGTATTCTGAACGAATCGCCGGTGCTCCCCAACGAATTATCCCCTCGAAATCAATAATTGACATCATAATAGCCGCGTGAGACGACGGAATCTTTTTGTTTGACAAAAAGATATAAAATGCTATCATTTCAGGTTCTGTAATTCCGGAAAGAAGAGGATTAGATGCGCTGGACGCAAACATATATACCAACTTTGAGAGAGGTGCCTTCGGAAGCGGAGCTTATATCGCACCAATATCTTCTCCGGGGCGGTTACATCCGCAAACTGGCCGCCGGGGTTTATATTTATCTTCCTTTGATGCAACGAGTTATAGAGAAATTCAGCCGAATTGTGCGGGAAGAAATGAATCGCGCCGGGGCGATTGAGATAACTATGCCAGTCTTGCATCCGGCTGAGGTCTGGCAGCTATCAGGGCGTTATAACACCGTCGGTAAGGAGCAGATGCGGCTGAAAGACCGCCATGAACATGAATTGGTTCTGGGGGGAACCCACGAAGAGATAGTAACTTATCTGCTTAAGGGAGAGTTGAAAAGTTATAAGCAGCTGCCTATCAACCTCTATCAGATTCAGGTGAAATTTCGAGATGAAATCAGACCCCGGTTTGGATTGATGCGCGGTCGTGAATTCATTATGAAAGATGCTTATACCTTTGATGCCGATGAGAAATCATTCGAGAATTCGTACCAGAAGATGGTTGATGCTTATTTCGCAATCTTCAAACGAGCGGGGTTGGATACCAGAAAGGTCGAGTCTGACACCGGCGCCATGGGGGGGAAGGCGGCTCATGAATTTATGTTGATTGTGGATACCGAAGGGGGAGAGCAAAATCTTGTCTTTTGTGACCATTGCGAGTATGCCGCCAATATGGAAAAAGCCACTTTCAGAGAAGCCAATCCGCCGGCGCTTGACCATGAGCTTCTGCCGGTAAAAGAAGTGGAAACCCCGCAGGCATCTACCATCGAGGAAGTAACCGCTCTCTTGAAAGTTGAAGCAAGACGTCTGGTTAAGACTTTGATATATCTGGGCGACGGCAAACCGGTGGCGGCTCTGATTAGAGGGGACCGGGGTCTGAATCTGACAAAGTTGAAGAATCATTTAGGGGTCAACGAGTTAGAAATGGCTCCTCCTTCCATAGTGGAAAAGATTACCAAATGCCCGGTTGGTTTCGCCGGACCGATCGGATTGCCGAATATTCCCATTATTGTAGACCATGAAATCAGCCGGCTTCGCAACTTCATAACCGGCGCCAATAAATTTGAAAAGCACCTGCTGAATGTAAATCTGGGAAGAGATTTTAAGGCAACGGCGGTTGCCGACATAGTGGAGGCTCAAGCCGGAGAAAAATGCCCTCTCTGTGACGGGCATCTTACCATCAAGAGAGGCATTGAGGTCGGCAATACCTTCATGCTGGGAACAAAGTACTCCGCTTCCATGGGGGCAGTTTTTCTGGATGCCGAAGGAAATGAAAAGCCGTTCATCATGGGTTCGTACGGGATTGGAATCACCCGCACTCCCCAGGCCGCAATTGAAAAATATCATGACAGCAAAGGGATTATTTGGCCCAAAAATATTGCCCCATATCTGGTGGAGATTGTCCCGGTCAATTTTGAGAAAGAGGAACACCAGAAGGCCGCGGAACATATCTATAAGGAACTGGTTAATAATGATATCGACTGCCTGCTGGATGACCGTTTAGACCGCGCCGGGGTTAAGTTTAACGATGCCGACTTGATTGGCATTCCGGTGCGAATCACAATTGGCGAAAAGTCATTAAAACAAGGGCGAGTGGAGATTAAGTATCGGGGTTCGGATAAAGTTGAGCTGGTTGAACTGGAAGGAGCAGTGGCAGCGGTGAAGGGTCTTCTTGATCAGGTCAATTGACGGCAAAGCAGTTGCGGAATGATGAGTTTTGAATTATATTTACAGGTTATATTCTTAGCCATACCGGCTCAGGATAAACATTTAGTGATATGGAGCTGAAGAACAGAATAATGGAACTTCTGGCTGCCCCTCTTTTGGAAGAAGGATTTGACATTGTGGAGATAAAGCTGGCGCGCTACAGGAAAGACAGCCGCCTGCAGATATTCGTCGATTCTGATAACGGGGTCAGGCTTGATGATTGTGCCCGATTGTCGCGCAGAATTGAGACCATTATTGAAGAGAACGCGGTTTTCGGTTCTGGCTACACGCTGGAGGTCTCCTCGCCGGGATTGGACCGTCCCCTGTTGACAGCTCGTGATTTTCGTCGCCGGGTGGGTGAGACTATTCAGCTGACTTTTAACGATTTAGATATAGCAGCGGTCAAAGGCGAGCTAATTTCCGCGGATGATGTCATGCTGGAGCTGAAAATGTCCGATGGCACCCGGAAAATCAATCTCGACCAGGTAAAGATGGGAAAAATTCTTTTTTGATGGAGTAATGCCAAGATGGCTTATGAGATAGTACAGGAATTGGCGAATATCGCTCGCGACAAGAATATCGATATGGATATCGTGGTCAGCAAAGTGGAAGAGAGCCTTCTTGCCGCCGCCAAAAAGAAGTATCCGCTGGCGGAGAATATCTCCATAAAACTTGACCGTAAAAAAGGGGAAATCTACATGATTGCGGTCAAGAAGGTGGTGAAGAAGGTTTCGGATAAGATGACGGAAATCTCGCTGGAAGACGCCCGTGAGCTGGATGACTCCGCCCAGATTGGCGACGAGATGGATATCTACCTGGAATTATATGAGGAATTGGGGCGCAATGCCATTACCACCGCCAAGCAGGTTCTTATACAGAAGGTGCGTGAAGCAGAGCGGGACAAAATTTACGACGAATATATTACCCGTGTCGGTCAGCTGGCATCGGGGACGGTGCAGCAGATAGATAAGGGAAATCTGATTATAAACCTGGGTAAGGCTGAAGCGATTCTGACGACAAAGGAGCAGATTCCCCGCGAGAAATACCGTCAGGGAGACCGCATCAGGGCTTTTATTCTCGATGTCCAGAAATCGATGGCCGGTCCCCAGGTGATATTGTCGCGCGTCAGCAACGATTTCATACGCTGTCTCTTTGAGCTGGAAGTCCCGGAGATTTTCGAGCGTGTAATCGAAATCAAGGCGATTGCCCGGGAACCTGGGGAAAGAACCAAGATAGCGGTATATTCCGCTGACGAACGAATCGACCCGGTCGGCGCCTGTGTCGGTATCAAGGGAGTGCGGGTGCAGGCAATTGTCAGAGAACTGAACAACGAGAGAATAGATATCATTCCCTTCAGTTCCAATCCGGAAGTTTTTGTAACTCGTTCCCTGGCGCCGGCGAAAGTGGTTCATATCGATGTTTTTGAAGATGAGACGGCGATGACGGTTGCAGTTGAAGATGATAAATTATCGCTGGCTATCGGTAGAAGCGGACAGAACGCCCGACTGGCTTCCAAGCTGACCGGCTGGAAGATAAATATCATGTCGGAGACGGAATATAACGAGATGAAAAAACGGGAAGCCGAGGACCTGGTGCCGGTGGGTAGTCTCGAGGGAATAGGCGCTAAAATGGAAGAGCGGCTGGTGGCGGCGGATATAACCACCGTGCAGAAGCTGGCTAAGACTAACCCGGAGACATTGATAGAAATTGAGGGAATCGGTCAGAAGACGGCGGAGACCCTGATTGAAAAAGCGAAGGCAATGGTGGCGGAGTTAGCCATGCGCCGCAAGGAAGAAGATAGACGGCGAAAAGAGGAAGAGGCCGCCGAGAAAAAGGAAGCGGCTAAAGGCGAGTCGATAGCGCCGTCGGCCGACATTAATGTTGACGCAAAAGATGAAAGTTGACGACCCTCTTAATGGTCAAGTTTCATTGAAACAGCGACGCGCGGGAAGGAATTATAATGGCAAAGAAACGACTATATGAAGTAGCCAAAGATTACAATATCTCTTCAAACGCGCTCATGTCGATACTCGCGGAGCTCGGTTTTGCTCCGAAGTCGCATATGTCAGTTGCGACCGATGAGATGATGAATGCCATTCGAAGCAAATTCGATGCGGAAAAGGAAGCCGTCAAGAAAGATATTGAACTGAAAAAGAAGCCTAAACCGGCACCGCCTGTCGCGGTTGTGGAAGCGCCGCCGTCGCCGACGACCGTGGTTAAAGGACTGGATGAGCGCCTGGCAAAGCTTTCGCAGGCGTTAAAGCGCCACGACAAGCGCAAGAAGAAGTTCGATAAGCGGAAGAAGGGACGCGACGCCCATCAGGTGGACCACAAGGCAGTGGTTAAGAGCTTTAAAGCGACGATGGCGACGATGGGCGGTCCGAAAAAGACCAGAAAGTATAAAAGGCGTTTCAAGTCGGGCGGCACCGTCGAGATTCCTGAAGAGAATATCATCGAAGTTAATGAATTTATGACGGTGGCGGAATTGGCGCGCGCCATGGATATGAAGCCGGCGGAGCTGATTTCGGTCTGCTTCAAAATGGGCATGATGGCGTCAATCAATCAGCGCCTTGACCTGGAGACTATCGAGACCTTGGCTCTGGAGTGCGGTTACGGTATCAAGGAAAAAGGGGAGATAGGCGAAGAAGCGCGCGAGGCTGAATCTGAGGAAAATCTTGTTACAAGGGCGCCGGTGGTCACCGTTATGGGGCATGTGGACCACGGCAAGACTTCGCTTCTGGATTATATTCGCAAAACCAATGTGGTGGCAAGCGAAGCCGGCGCTATCACGCAGCATATCGGCGCCTACGAGGTAATCCACGCCAATGGAAGTATAACTTTTATCGATACCCCGGGACATGAAGCCTTCACGGCTATGCGCGCCCGAGGCGCCCAGATTACCGACATCGTAGTGCTGGTGGTGGCGGCGGATGACGCCGTGATGCCGCAGACGGTGGAGGCTATTGACCATGCTCGCGCCGCCTCGGTTCCGATAATTGTTGCCATCAATAAAATAGACAAACCAACCGCCAACCCCGATATGATTCGTCAGCAGCTGTCCAAATATAATCTGCTTCCGGAAGAATGGGGCGGGAAGAATATCATGGTGGAAGTTTCGGCGAAGACGGGACAGGGGATTGATAAACTGCTGGAAATGATTCTTCTTCAGGCCGAGATGCTTGACCTCAAAGCCGACCCCCAGATAAGAGGCCAGGGGGTAGTTATAGAGGCAAAGCTGGAGCGGGGTAGAGGACCTATCAGCACCGCCATCATCCAGAAAGGAACGGTCTCAGTCGGCGACCCGATTGTTGCCGGGACATTTCATGGAAGAGTTCGGGTGATGTTGAGCGACCGGGATGTTCCCTTTGAGGAAGTTGGTCCTGGCCGGCCGGTGCGAATCACCGGTCTGAATGGCGTGCCCCAGGCGGGCGATACCTTCATGGTGGTCGCCGATGACCAGGAAGCTCGAGAAATTGCGCTGCGGAGAATGCAGGTGAAGCGCGAGCAGGAAATTCGGCGCGGTTTTGGTCAGACAACTCTGGAAGGCATTTATGCTCAAATTCGGGAGGGGCAGCTCAAAGAATTGCGTTTGATTATTAAAGCTGATGTTGACGGTTCGGCGGAAGTGCTGGCGGAAGCCTTGAGCAAGATTGCGACCGAAGAGGCGCGAACGGTAATCATCCATAAAGGAGTGGGCGCTGTAAGCGAGTCCGATGTTCTTCTGGCGGCGGCGTCTAATGCCATTATTATCGCTTTTAATGTTACTCCGGATGGCCGCGCCCGCGAGACGGCGGCTCGTGAGAAGGTCGATATTCGCCAGTATAATATTATCTATGATGTCGAAAACGACATCCGCAAGGCTCTGGAGGGAATGCTTTCGCCGGTCATCAAGGAAGAGTTCTCCGGTCTGGCAGAAGTCCGGCAGGTATTCAAAATTCCGAAAGTCGGCGCCATTGCGGGATGTTTTGTGAAAGAAGGCACCATTCGTCGCACCGACAATGTGCATATTGTCCGCGATGGGCGGATTATCTATAACGGCACGCTGAGTTCATTAAAACGGTTCAAAGATGACGTGCGGGAGGTTCAAAGCGGCTACGAGTGCGGAATTGGGGTGGAAAACTATAACGATATAAAGGTCGGTGATACCATAGAAGTGTACCATCTGGTTGAGACGGCTAAGAAACTGGAGTAAGAAGGATAGAGTTTGATAGTCGGTACGGTATTAATAGACCTTAATCTGCCGGGAGTGACCTCTTTAAAAGAGAAACGACGGAGACTGAAACCGCTTCTGACAAGGCTTCAGAATCGCTTCAACATATCGATTGCGGAAGTAGATTTCAACGATAACCTGAGATTGGCGCAAATAGGGGCGGCCGTAGTCTCCAATAATAAGGCATTTGCCGACCAGGTTATCGCCAAGCTCATCGACCATATCCGCGGCGAACCGGAGATTAACCTGGCTGATTACAGAGTTGAAATCCTTTAGGTGAATTATGAGACAGTTCAAACGTTCCGAGCGAATCAGCAGTCAGATGCTGCGCGATGTCCAGCAGATTCTGGAACCGGAGTGCAGCGCCAATCTGAAATTCCTGGTGACCTTTACCGATGTCGAGGTCAGCGAAGACCTCCGCTACGCCACAATATTCTATTCCGTGCTGGGTGACGACAAGGAGAAAAAAGAGGCGGCCGGATTTCTGGCGCATATTCGGGGTCGCGTGCAGTCGGACCTGGGGGAACTGCTAAGGCTCAAAAACACGCCGACCATAAAATTCAAATTTGACCCGTCGATTGAGCGCGGTGTTCGCATTGAGCAACTTCTTAATGAAATTTCACGCAAGAATGAATCCTGACATTCAGAAAACATATAACGATATTCTCTCCGCGGTTAAGAAAGCGGAGAAAATCATTGTGTCATCACACGAGGATCCTGACGGTGATTCCATCGGCTCTCAGCTGGCTTTTGCAAGATTCGCCAGATCTCTCGGTAAGAAGATCACCCTGGTAAATCAGGGGAAGATTCCCGGGAAGTACCTTTTCCTGCCGGGGGTAGCCGAAATTCTAAATGTCGATAATTACTCAGGCGAGGTCGATTATGACCTGGCGGTCATATTTGAATGCCCCTCGCCGGAGCGCTTGGGAAAAGTGGTCCGGCTCCTTCCAAAAGAGGCGCCTCTTATCAATATAGACCATCATCCCGACAACAGCCTATTTGGCAATATTAATCTATTAAACAGCCGGGCTTCGTCGGTCGGTGAAATGTTGGTGGAATTCTTTAATGCGACCGGTCAGACAATCGACCGGGAAATGGCAGTTAGTCTATATGCCGCAATTCTGACCGACACGGGTCGTTTCCGTTACAATTCTACCACGAGGCGGACTATGGAGATTGCGGGTCAACTGATTGAATTAGGCGCCGACCCGCGTGAAATATGCGACCGGATATATTACGCCATGCCGCAATCACTCATTCGATTAACGGCGTCGGCTCTTGCCAATATAAATTTCTACGAGCAAGGTAAAATCTGCCTGATGCTGGTGGACCGCAAGATGCTGGAGCAGAGCCGCGCCGATTACAGCGACCTGGATGGTCTTGCCGACTACACTCTGTACGGAAACAGCGTAATTGTCGGCGGGCTCATAAAAGAGATCGAGAAAGGACGCACCAAAGTATCGCTGCGCTCCAGAGACCGTGTGGATGTCTCCCGGGTGGCGCACAAGTACGGCGGCGGCGGTCATCATAATGCCGCCGGCTTTGCCGTCAATTTGCCGGTTGAGTCCGTCAGTGAAGTTTTACTGGAAGATTTGAGGAAGATGGTAAATGGTAAGCTATGACGGCATACTGCTGGTAAGCAAACCGTACGGCATTACCAGCAACGATCTGGTCTCCAATCTGAAGCAGAGTATCGGGGTGCGCCGTATCGGTCACACCGGCACTCTGGACCCGCGCGCCACCGGCTTGATGGTTGTCTGCCTGGGACGAGCCACCAAGATTGTCCAATTCCTGGCGGATATTGATAAGTCGTATGACGCCGAAGTCAAACTGGGCGTTCGCTCCTCGACTTTTGATTCCGAGGGAATCATAGAAGAGGAGCCGCGACCGGTGCCGCCGCTGAACGAAAAAGAGGTAACTTCTATTCTCAAGGAATTTACCGGCAAGATAACCCAGAAGGTGCCGGCATATTCGGCGGTCAAAGTGGGCGGGCAGCGTCTCTATAAACTTGCCCGTAAAGGAAAAGAAGTCGAGACGCCGGAGAGGGAGGTGGAGATTACCAAGATTGCCCTCAAGAAATTGGAACTGCCGGTGATAGGAATTGAAGTTACCTGTTCTAAAGGCACTTATATCAGGACGCTGGCGCATGATATCGGAGAACGAATCGGGTGCGGCGCTTATCTTCACCGGCTCAATCGCACCATGGTGGGGAATTTTCATCTTAGAGACGCCCTGACTATGAATGAAATCAAATACTATCGTCAGGCAGGAACGCTCAAGAGGTACATGCGCCCGATAGAAGAGGTTTTGAATTTTCCGGTGATTAAGGTGAATGAGCAGTTTGCGCCTCTGATTATATCGGGCAAGTCACCACGATTGAAAGATATTGCCGAGGTGAGTGGAAAGTTTTCGCCGGACCAGTTAATCAGCCTGATGGACCATACGGGACGAATCATGGCGGTGGGAAAATGCGAAATCTCCTCAACGGAGATTATGGAATACAAAGGGAAAGATTTCTTTACCTATGTCAGGGTGCTAAATTGAATTTGAAAATTATAAATGGGATTAGCGGTTTCCCGGTTGAAATTGAGAGGACAGTCGCCACCATTGGCACTTTTGACGGATTGCATTTGGGTCATCAGGCAATTCTGGAACAGTTGACGGTAGCGGCCCAAAGCAGCGGCATGGTCCCCCTGGCTATAACGTTTGAGCCGCATCCGCGAGTATTCGTGACTCCGCAAACTCCACCGCCTCTTTTGACCATCTGGGAAGAAAAGAAGAAACTGTTTGAATCATACCTCAAGTTTGGCTATTTACTGGTGTTAGAATTCAATGAATCAATCATGAATATGACGGCGGAAGAATTCGCGGTAGGCGTCCTTGTGAATAAATTGAAAGTTGGAAAATTGATTGTCGGTTATGACCATGCCTTCGGAAAGAATCGTTCCGGCACCATCAACGACCTGATAGTTTTGAGCCGGAAACATAATTTTGCCCTGGAGGTTGCCGGACCAGTACTGGTCGATGATATGCCGATATCCTCCTCGCGAATTCGTCGCCTTATCACCGACAACCGCCTGCCTGAGGCGCAGAGGATGCTGGGACACCCGTACCCGATTTGCGGCAAGGTTATCAAGGGTATAGGTCTGGGTAAGAAGCTCGGTTACCCGACCGCCAACCTGAAGGTAAACCCCCGCAAACTGCTTCCAGTGGAAGGGGTCTATGCCTGCCAGACGGAGATTGAAGGAAAAATGTATGACGGCATGATGTTTATCGGAACCAATCACTTCAATCCGGCGGCGGGGATTTCGGTGGAGGTAAACGTGTTCGAGTTTCAGGAAAGTATTTATGACCGGGAGATTTTTTGCTATCCCCAGGAATATATTCGAGAAAATCGATTCTATGATGACACCTCGAAACTAATCGACCAGATTAGGTTGGACAAGGAAAATGTATTGAAGTTAAAAGATAGAGGAGTATGAAATGCCTGTAAGCAAGGAAAAGAAAGCCGATATGATCGGCAAGTACCGTCTGCACAAGACCGACACCGGTTCGCCGGAAGTCCAGATTGCAATACTGACGGAAGAAATCAATGCTCTGACAGAACATCTGCAGAAGCATTCCAAAGATTTTCACAGCCGCCGCGGTCTGCTGAAGAAAGTGGGCCAGCGTCGTCGTTTGCTGGATTATCTAATGGATCGCGATATCGAAAGTTATCGCCAAATCATTTCACAGCTAAATATCCGTCGATAGAGCGGGAGTTAGGAAAAGATGCATCACAAAGTGGAATTAGAAATCGGCGGAAAGAAGCTGTCGATAGAATCAGGAAAAATAGCGCTGCAAGCCAATGGCGCCGTAACAATGCGACTGGGCGACACCATGCTTCTGTCGGCCGTCTGCGCCTCCGATAAACCGGTGGAAGGACAGGATTTTTTCCCTTTAACAGTTGACTATCGGGAAAAGACCTATGCCGCCGGCAAAATACCGGGAGGTTTCTTCAAGCGCGAAGGACGACCGACCGAAAAAGAGATTCTCTCCATGAGAATTATTGACCGTCCCATCCGACCGCTCTTCCCGGAGAAATTTTTCAATGAAGTGCAGTGCCATAATATCGTGCTTTCTTCAGACCAGGAAAACGACGCCGATGTCCTTGGTCTTACCGGCACATCAGCCGCCCTTGCCGTTTCGGACATTCCCCTGGTGTCGATAATCGCGGGCGTCAGGGTCGGCAGGGTTGACGGAAGGTTGATTGTCTTTCCCAGCTACAGCCAGCTGGAGGAATCTGATATCAATCTCACCATAGCCGGCTCGAAGGAACATATTACGATGGTAGAGGGGGGCGGCCGAGAGGTCTCCGAAGGAGATCTGCTGGAGGCGCTTTCCTTTGGTCACGAAAATATCAAACTGATAGTGGCGAAGATTGAGGAGCTTCAAAAAGTATGCGGTAGGCCAAAGATGCAATTTGTGCCGCCGCCGGATAACCTGGAGCTGAAGAACCGGGTGGAGGAAATGGCGCGCCAGCGGCTGGATGAATATAATCGCATCGCTGATAAAGACTTGCGCCGCGAGAATAAACGCAAACTGGAGGAGGAGATTCAGGCGGCGCTGTTAGAGGCATTCCCTGAATCCGAAGGCATCATTGCCAATCTCATTCACGACATTGACTCCGAGTTGATGCGAAATATGATTATTGGGGAGGGGAAACGGATTGATGGCAGAGGACCCGATGACATCCGCCAGATTACCTGCGAAGTCGGCGTTCTGCCCCGGACCCATGGCTCAGCACTATTCACCCGCGGTCAGACCCAGGCGCTGGTGGTTCTCACATTGGGGACAAAGATTGACGAGCAGCGTATTGAAGACCTGGAAGGTGAATCGACCAAGAGTTTTATGCTGCATTACAATTTCCCGTCATTTGCGACCGGTGAAGTCCGCCCTATACGCGGCGTGAGTCGCCGCGAGATTGGTCACGGCGCTCTCGCCGAGCGCGCCCTGCAGCCGGTGATTCCGGTGGAAGAGCGTTTTCCTTATACTATCCGGATTGTCTCCGATGTTCTGGAATCAAACGGCTCTTCATCAATGGCGTCGGTCTGCGGCGGTTCGCTGGCGCTTATGGACGGCGGCGTGCCGATTAAATCTGCGGTTGCCGGCGTCGCCATGGGCTTAATCAAAGAAGGTGAGAATGTTGTCGTCTTAACCGATATCCTTGGCGATGAAGACCATTTTGGTGATATGGATTTCAAGGTGGCCGGCACATCCAAAGGCGTGACCGCTTTCCAGATGGATATCAAGATGACCGGCATCGACCTGAAGACCATGGGGATGGCTCTGGAAAGAGCCAAGGTCGCCCGCCTGAGCATTCTGGATAAGATGAATGCGGTGATATCACGCAGCCGGGAAGAGCTTTCCGCCTACGCGCCGCGCATAATCACGCTAAAGATTAAAGTCGATAAGATCGGCGAGGTGATAGGACCCGGGGGCAAGATGATTCGGTCAATTGTTGAAGCCACCGGCGCCAAGATTGATATCGAAGATGACGGCACGGTGTTGATAGCCTCGGTCGATGGAGCCGCGGGACAGAAAGCTCTCGAAATGGTGCAGGCAATCGTTGCCGAACCGGAAATCGGAAAGGTCTATACCGGCAAGGTCCGTCGAATAACAGCCTTCGGCGCCTTTGTCGAGATTCTCCCCGGCACTGATGGTCTTCTGCATATTTCGGAAATTGACCATCAGCATGTCGCCCGAGTTGAGGATTATCTGAAAGTCGGCGACACGGTTGAAGTTAAAGTGATTAATATTGACCCGGAAGGCAAAATCAGGCTTTCCCGAAAGGTTTTGACCAAGGCGCGTTAATCATATATGGCATCGTCTGAAGGTATCAGGTATCAGAAGACGACGCTTCCTGATGGTCTGCGAATAGTTACGGAGAAGGTTCCCACTATTCGTTCCATCGCTATCGGCGTCTGGATAAATGTCGGCTCCCGCAATGAGGAAAAGCAGGAAGCCGGCATATCTCATTTCATCGAGCATATGGCGTTCAAGGGGACTACCCGTCGCTCCGCCAAGGAGATTGCCTCCTTTCTGGAATCTCTGGGGGGCTCGTTGAACGCTTTTACATCCCGCGAACAAACCTGCTATCACGCTCTGGTGCTGGACGAACATCTGGAGCAGGCTGTCGATATTCTGGCCGATATCACCCTGAATCCCAGCCTCAGTCTGACAAATCTCGAAAGGGAGAAGTCGGTTGTTATTGAGGAGATTCAAGAGGTGGAAGAGACGCCGTCGGAAAATGTCCATGAATTGTTCTCGGAGTCATTTTGGAGAGGGCAGCCAATAGGCCGCCCCATCATGGGCAATCGCTCCAATATCCGACGCTTGAACCGGAGCGACTTGATAAGATTTCGAGAGAAGCATTATCGTTCAGGTGATGTTGTTATTGCGGCGGCCGGAAATATCTCCCATAAGAAACTGGTGGAATTAGTCAGGAAGCGGTTTCATTTTCCGCGGGGAAGCGATTCCACAGGAAAAAATGCCCGTTCGCCGGAAAAATTTCTGCTGAGGCTATTTAACAAGAAAGCAAGCCAGACTCATCTCTGTCTCGGTTTTCCGGGAGTGAAATTTGATGACGCCCGGCGCAATACGATGCTGGCTATCCATACCTATCTTGGCGGCGGCATGTCGTCGGTTCTGTTTCAAAAGATTCGGGAGGAAAAAGGAATAGCCTATTCTGTATATACTTTTCCCGATTTCTATAAGGACAACGGACTGATTGGCGTTTATCTGGCGGCTGACCGGCGGCGGCTTAAAGCGGCGCTGGAGATTATATTTCGGGAATTGCGTAAACTCAAGAAAGAGCGAATTCCCGAAGAACGGCTCGCCCAGGTCAAAGAGCAGATGAAAGGAAACACGACACTCGGGTTGGAATCGGCTATGAGCCGGATGATCCGGCTGGGTCGTTTCGAGATTATGGCGGAAAAATACCTGCCTCTTGGCGATACCCTAAGGGCTATCAACAAGATCACCTCCGATGAGATAATCTCAATGGCGCGACAAATTTTCATCGAAGATAGATTAACCGTTACCCTGCTTGGTTCCGCGACTGAAAACGATTTGCGCGGGCTGGACTGGACAATCTAAAAAAGCGGCGGCGCGGCCTATGCCTATCATCGCCTTTCACGACGTGAGCCGAGGCTTTAGCCCCGGTATCACCAGATATCCTCCCAAACGATTTGAGCGACTTCTTGATTTTCTAATTGCGAGCGGTTTCCGCTTCCGGGGGCTGAGGGAATATCTGGAGTTAAGCGAAGCAGATGGGGAACTGGCTATTACTTTTGACGATGGGTACCGAAGTCTTCTGGATAATGCCGTTCCCGCTCTTAAAGCCCGCCATATTCCTTTCGCCATCTTTATTCCGGCAGGATTTGCCGGAAAGCAGAACCGCTGGGACTATACCTATCTCTTCAGTAAAAAAGAGCATCTTAGTCCCGAAGAGCTACGTCATCTATCAGATACAGGTGTAGAAATTGGCTCGCATGGATTGACCCATATCTGCCTGACCGACCTTTCCGACCGCCTGCTCAGACTGGAACTGGAGAACTCCAGGAAAATCCTGGAAGATATGACCGGCAGGGAAGTGGCTTACTTGAGCTATCCCTTCGGGCGATATAACGAGCGGGTGGAGGTGCGCGCCTTGGACGCCGGATACCTGAGAGGCTTTTCACTTGCCGGTTTCAGACGAAGCCGCCTTGGTTTCAGCATCTCCCGAAGGGTCGTGTACTACCATGATACCCCTCTGGCGGTCGGCGCCAAACTGATGTCTGGACCGTTACTGCCGGTGGAGCATATTAAAGAGTCGATTCTCAATGCCTATTCCTATGGAACTATCCTCTATAATCGACTCCTTCCAGAAAGCTGGCGTCAGCCAACATATCACTAAAATCTCTTGATAATCTGATAATATTCTTATAATTTTGCAACTTAAACTGAAACCGTCAAACCATGCTTGGCTGGTAAAATGCAACAAAAACAGGTCCGAACCTTAAAGTATGACTTTAAGGCGATTGAGCAAAAGTGGCAGGAAAGATGGGACAGCGAGGGGCTATATAGAGCGCCTCGTATTCCCACCCGCGAAAAATTCTATATGCTGGTGATGTTTGCCTATCCCTCCGGCGACATACATATGGGGCATTTCCGGAACTACATTGTTGGCGATGCCGTCGCCCGCTACCAGATGATGCTGGGCAAGGATGTGCTGCATCCTTTTGGCTGGGACGCCTTCGGACTTCCCGCCGAAAGAGCCGCCATCCAGCGCAAACTTCACCCGGCAGATTGGACCTACCGGAATATTGAGGTCTCAAGAAATACTTTAAAGAGGACCGGTATCTCGTTTGACTGGGATAGGGAGATTATCTCCTGCAGCCCCGACTATTACAAATGGACGCAATGGATGTTTGTCCAGCTGTTTAAGAAAGGACTGGCCTATCAGAAAACCGGCTGGGTGAACTGGTGTCCGGAAGATAAGACGGTTCTGGCGAACGAACAGGTTGTCAACGGAGCCTGCGAGAGATGCGGAACGCCAGTGGAAAAGAAAGAGCTAAAGCAGTGGTATTTTGAGATTACGGCGTATGCCGACCGCCTTATCGACGACCTCGACAAACTGCCGAACTGGCCAGAAAATGTAAAACAGATGCAAAAAGAATGGATTGGCCGCTCCTATGGAGCTGAGATTGACTTCATCATCAAAGGAACCAGGGAGAGAATGCCAATTTTTACCACCCGGCCGGATACTATTTTTGGGGTGACCTATATGGCGCTCGCCCCGGAATCGCCGCTGGTGGAGCGGCTCGGCATGGCGCCTGAATACCGGGAAAAAGTGGAAAGATACCGGAAAGAGGTCCTTCTCCGTTCGGAAATAGAGCGGGCGTCGGCAACCGGAGAGAAAGACGGCGTCTTCACCGGGCAGTACGCCATAAATCCCTTTAATGGAGAAGAGGTGCCGCTCTGGGTAGCAGATTATGTGCTGGCGCACTATGGAACCGGGGCAGTTATGGCGGTGCCGGCGCACGACAGCCGAGACTTCCTCTTTGCAAAGAAATATAATTTACCGATTAAAATTGTCATCCATCCTGACAATCAGACACCGCTGGACCTGTCAGAAATGACCGATGCCTTCACCAATTATGGGGTTATGGTCAATTCCGGTATATTTGACGGTCTGGTTGGAGATGAAGCAGTCAAAATAGTAACCGCCTATGCCGCGGAAAAGGGATTCGGCAGAGAAAAAAAGAACTATAAATTGCGGGACTGGCTGATTTCGAGGCAACGTTACTGGGGGGCGCCGATTCCGATAATCCATTGTCCTCAATGTGGTCAGGTGGCGGTCCCGGAGGCGGAGCTTCCGGTCCTTTTGCCCAAGGTTGAGAATTTCTTGCCTAAAGGACGTTCGCCGCTGGCTGATGTGGAAGAATTCATATCGGTTAATTGCCCTCAATGCGGAGGAAAAGCGGAGCGCGACCCCGATACCATGGACACATTCGTCTGCTCCTCCTGGTATTACCTGAGGTATCTCGACCCTCGCAATGAAGGGGAGCCGTACTCGCGAGAGTTAGCGGCGCACTGGATGCCGGTTGACAAATATATCGGAGGCATTACTCATGCCACCGGACATCTGATTTATTTCAGATTTTTCCAGAAGTTCTTGAAAGATATCGGCTGGCTGAACGATGATGAACCGGCGAAAGAACTTTTCAACCATGGAATGGTCATGGACCCCAAAGGGGAGGTAATGTCGAAGTCGAAAGGGAATGTGATATCGCCCATTGATGTCATGGATGAACGCGGGATTGACATTTCCCGGCTTGGCATGTTCTTCCTTGCGCCCACGGAGAAGGCGGTTTCCTGGTCGGAAGATGTTCTGACCGGCGTTGAGAAATTCGTAATGAATCGTTTTTATCCGCTGGTCGGCGCCTATCGCGGCAGCGCCCCCGACTTAAAGCAATACTTTAAGTTGGCCGGACTGGATGACTATTCCAGGTCTATCTATATAAAACTGAATCAGACCATTAAACGTATTTCGGATGATTATGGGAGACTGCAGTATAATACCGCCATTTCGGCGCTGATGGAACTGACGCGCGATTTCGACAGCGCCAGAATCTCGGACAATCGGCTTAATGATTATCTGATTAAGAAGGCGATTCTTCTGATAGCCCCGATGGCGCCGCATCTGGCAGAGCAGATGTGGCATGAATGCGGCGAAACCGAATCAGTCTTCCGCGCTGATTGGCCCAGTTTTGACCCAAGCGCAATCCATTTTGACACAGTTAAAATAGCGGTGCAGGTTAACGGGAAAGTCCGCGCCGAGGTCGAGCTGCAACGAGACGCTTCCGAGGCTATGGCGGTCGAAGCGGCTCTGAACGACCCCAGGGCAAAAACCTACGTCGAAGGCAAGAGCGTCGTAAAGAAAGTATATATACCGAACAAACTGGTCAATCTGGTTGTGAAGTAGTGGGGCATCTGATTCGATTGAAGATGCAACGAATTCAAGGATAAGTTAACATAATATATCTTTTGGGACGTTGTCAAAACTCAAAACCAGCTTAGCCGCTGTATAAATCCATTCTCCCCCTTCTAACCTCCCCCTTCCAATATCCACATGACCCTATTCAACCCTGTGGTAGAAATGACCTGGTATTAATTATAGGACGCTTTATCTAATCTCTTGAAGGCGTACGCAGCGAGCCGTCGGGCTTCACGGAATCGCGTCTGCGGGCCGGGGGCTCCCAGTACGACCACGGTGACCTGCTTTCCCCTGCCGTCCTCGATGATAGTTGTCAGGCAGTAGTTAGACTCCGAGATATATCCAGTTTTGCCCGCTACGATTCGATACTTGGAGAAGACCAATTTATTGGTATTTACAATCCGTTTCAGCCTCTTGCGGTTGAAAACCCGGAAGCTATAGTCCTTGAGGCTGGTTATCCGGGCGATTTCGGGGTATAGAGTTGCATAGTTTATCAGCCTGGCACAATCGGCCGCGGTCGAGCGATTACGTTCATCAAGTCCGGTCGGCTCGAACATCTCCGTGTCAAAAAGGCCTATATGGCGCGCCTTTTCATTCATTTTTTCGGCAAAAGCCTCTATTGAGCCGGCGGCGGACCGCGCCAGAGCCCTCGCCGCCCGGTTGTCAGAGCGAATGAGAGCGGTATGTAAGAGGTCTCGGACCGTAACCTGGTCGCCGACACGAAAAATGGAACGGGATGAATTGCGGGCATCATCGGAAGTAATCGTTACCACCGAGTCGGGCCAGTAATTATCAAGTACAACCATAGCCGTCAAAAGCTTAGAAATTGACGCTATGGGGACTTTATTGTCGGCATTGTAGCAGTAAAGAACCTGGTGGGTTTCGTTGTCTATTGCAATGGCGGAGCGCAAATTCAAGCGGATGCCGCCGCAGAGATTGCTGTCGGGCAGGTCAAACTCGAAGAACCTGACCGGTTCCAGGCTGGTGAAGGAAGCCGGGGCCGTCTCGGTCCAGACAACTTTATATGACAGGAAAAGGAGCGAGCCGGCGACTACAAGAATGGCGGCGGATATTATGCCAATTTTTCGCCAGAGGTCTTTACTTAATATTTTATCCATTTCACCAATTCAGGCAAAGTGGGACGCTTGCCGTACATCAAGATACCGACCCGGAAGACCTTTGCTGTAATCCAAATCACGGCGACTGTGGTCAAGGCTGTGATTATAACGCCCAGGATTGCTTCAATGACAATCGGATTGCTTAAAGTAAAGGCGTCACCGCTCAATATATTCAGCCGCATTATCATCATAGTCGGCGTGAAAAATGGAATGAGTGAAAGGGTGACCACGACCGGCGAATCGGGCTCCTGGATGACATACATCGCCAGGAAGACCGGCAGAAGCAACGCCATGGTAATAGGGAAAATATAATTTTGCGCCTCTTTGTCGCTGTTGCAGATAGAGCCGATAAGAGCGAAGAGGGTGGAGTACATGATGTAG
>JBFMEF010000081.1 GCA_040753495.1 Candidatus Zixiibacteriota bacterium | reverse complement strand
GTCCGGGGGATAACTTCTGCGCCCTCTGGGACCTGTTAGACCTTCTGCCCCAGTCGTACAGGGAAGAAGGGATAGACTATTTCTATTCGGAAGTTCGTTGAGATGTCTTGAGCAGGCGGTCGATAAGAAGGAAAGCAAGAGCGGCCCGCTCGTTTCGAGTCAACTGCTCTTCCAGAGTTTTCAGTTGAGCGTTGATACGGTTGGCGGAGTCGGAATCGCTCATCGCCAGTTCATACGCCTTCTGCAACTGCCCTTCATTGATGCAGTAAACAGATTCTCCCCCCATTATTTCTATCGGTTTAAGGCTCATGGCCACTCCCGGGATTTCAGGTGTTGTCTCAGGCGCTAAAACTGCTGCCGCAGCCGCACGATTTTTTCGCCTTGGGATTGTAAAAACGGAATCCGGAACGAATCAGGTCGTCCGAATAATCAATATGGAGGCCGTCCAGATAAAGAGCGCTGCGCATATCGGCAACCACCTTGAAATCGTTGTCCTGATACAGCACGACATCGTCATCATTCATCTTTTCATCGATTCCGGCGCCATAGGTCATGCCGGAACAGCCTCCCGTCAAAACCTCAATCCGCAAGAAACGGTCGCCGCCGACCTTGATATTGAGAAGTTCCTGTTTGGCTTTGCTGCTTATATTAACGTTCATTGTAGACCCTCTAAGTCTATAATTGGAAATTTACAATTGGCAGGAAATTATACGCAACGAAGCGGCTTTGATTGAAAAAAAGTTTCGTTTTAAGGTTTCCCGAGCGGCGGTCACTATCCCGCTGCACGGCATAAGGTAACAGCGCCTCTTTCCGACTTCGGAGACTTTTAGCCCCCGGCGGATTAACGCTATTGATTGCCGGTTTGCCCCTGAACTATCGCTTCTTGTTCTTTGTTTAACCTGATGCGTATAAAATGAAGAAATTACGAAAGGTGTATATGAAATTGGCGAAAACTCTGGGTGAACTTAAAAAGTCAGGATATAAGAATTTATTAACCAAAGATGAACTCCGCAGGAATCTGCTGGAGCAAATCAAAGCGGGGAAGAAGCGGTTTCCGGGGATTGTCGGCTATGACCGAACCGTCCTGCCGCAACTGGAAAACGCCATCCTTTCGCGCCATGATTTCATTCTTCTCGGCTTGCGGGGACAGGCCAAAACAAAAATCTTAAGACAGCTGGTGGACCTGCTGGATGAGCATATCCCGGTCATCAAAGGCAGCAAACTGAACGAAAATCCCTTCGCTCCTATCTCCTCCCGTTACAAGATACTGGCCGAAGAAGCCGGTGACCGTCTGGAAATCGAATGGCTTCACCGCGACCAGCGCTACAACGAAAAACTCGCCACCCCCGATGTTTCGGTGGCGGATTTAATAGGCGATATCGACCCGATTAAAGCGGTGCGGGAGAAACTCGACCTTTCCGATGAGGAAGTGATTCACTGGGGTATTATCCCCCGCACCAACCGCGGCATTTTTGCCATCAATGAACTTCCCGACCTGCAGCCCCGCATTCAGGTATCGCTGCTCAATATTCTGGAAGAGAACGACCTGCAGATTCGCGGATTTCCTATCCGGATTCCGCTCGATATGCTTCTGGTCTTCACCGCCAATCCCGAAGATTACACCAACCGCGGCAATATTATCACGCCGCTGAAAGACCGGATTGCTTCGCAGATTAACACCCATTATCCTTCATCGCTCAGTGATGCCAAAGCGATTACCCGCCAGGAAGCCTGGAGCGCCCGCGGCTCCGATATCGCGATTCCGGAACTGGTCCGCGATATCATCGAACGGATATCTTTCGCCGCCCGCCGAAGCGAATATGTCGACCAGTCGTCCGGCGTCTCGGCTCGTCTTTCTATCTCGGCTTACGAAAATCTGATTTCCAATATTGAGCGCCGCGCCGCCCTGAATAAAGAGAACGACCATTTCCCGCGCATCTGCGACCTCTATTCGGTCATCGCCTCCATTGTCGGAAAAGTCGAACTGGTTTACGAGGGGGAACTGGAGGGACCGTCGATTCTTGCCGTAAACCTCATCGGGGAAGCGGTCAAAGAGACCTTTGACGAGTATTTTCCCGCCCCGCGCAAAGAAAAATCTCATCCCGACAGCCGTCCCGAGGAGAATATCTACGAAGCGGTGATTGATTATTTTTCGACTGGAAAGAAACTGGAACTCTCCGACGAAATGCCGTACACCGAGTACAAAAAACAGCTCTCTCAAATCGCTGGACTGAAACAGATTGCCGAAAGTTATTATCCCGCCAAGGACTCCCGTGAGACCTTCTTGGCGATGGAGCTTATTCTGGAAGGTCTGCACCGGAGCAATATTATCGCCAAAGAATCCCCCGATAACAAGTTCATCTACGCCGATATGATTGAGAATATTTTGAGGAACTGAGATGCGTTTTATCTATTCGGAATGGAACGAAGCCTTCGTGCAGAAAATCAAGAGTATGCGCGACCTTCTTTCCATTTTCAATTATATCCTGCTTCTGGTCAATGGCGACGTCGACAAAGCGCTCCAAATGATGGAGCGTCTGCAGCAAATGGGCCAGCTTCCGCCCGATTTTGACCTGGAGCAGTTCCGGAAAGAATTGACAGATAAAAACGTAGTGGCAATGCAGCGGGAGAAGACGATATTGACCCGCAAGGGAGAACTGGGACTTCGCCGCCAGGCCTTCGAAAATATTTTTGAAAGGCTCAAATCCTCCGGCATCGGGAATCATCCGCTGCCGACCGGCGGCGGCAACAGTTCTGAGGAACCGCTTCCGGAGAAGCGCCGCTATGATTTCGGCGACGACCTCCTCTATCTCGACCTGAAAGGCTCCCTGTTCAACACCATCGCCCGCACCGGCTCGCTGGGGATGGAGATGAGCCATGACGACCTGGAAGTCTATGATACCGCCCGCACCACCAGTTGCTCGACAGTCATGCTGATCGATATCTCGCACTCCATGATACTTTACGGCGAAGACCGCATTACCCCCGCCAAACAGGTGGCGCTTGCTTTCACCGAACTGATTCTGACCAAGTACCCCAAGGATACGCTCAATATCGTGCTGTTCGGCGATAACGCCCAGGAGATAAGTATTTCCGACCTTCCCTACATCGGCGTCGGTCCCTTTCATACCAATACGAAAGCCGGGCTGCAGATGGCACGTCAGATTCTGCTTCGCAAGAAAAGCGCCAATAAGCAGATTTTTATGATTACCGACGGCAAGCCGTCGATGATAATCAAGCCGAGCGGCCGTCCCTATAAAAATCCTATCGGTCTCGACCCGGTCATTGTCAATCGAACTCTCGATGAAGCAATCATCTGCCGGAAGAAAAAAATCTCCATCACCACCTTCATGATAACCGATGACCCCTACCTGCAGGAGTTTGTCCGGAAATTGACAGAGCTGAATCGGGGGCGAGCCTATTTTGCTTCGGCTGATAATCTCGGGGACTATCTCTTTTATGATTTCATGAACAACCGCCGCAAAGCCGGATGAGCGCCTTCTTCACGTCCGCCAAAAAAATTCCATCATGGACAAACAAATAGAGGAACGGGACGTTATAACTACTTCGTAGAGTTAAATGGAATCTTATTGAGGATATCTGATGGCTCATATCGTCGCCGAACCATGTATCAAGTGCAAGAATACCGACTGCGCCGAAGTCTGTCCCGTTAACGCTTTCCGCGAAGGGAAAAATATGCTGGTCATCGATCCCAAAATCTGTATCGATTGCCGTCTCTGTGTCGATGAATGCCCGGTCAAAGCGATATTTCCCGATGAAGAACTTCCCGAAGAGTGGTGGGAATATGTGGAAATAAATGCCAAGTACTCCAGGCTCTGGCCCGAAATTTCCCAGAAAAAAGAACCGCTGCCAACCTCCGAGCAGTTTGCCGCTATCAAGAATAAGAAAGAATACTTCGACCCGGAACCGGGTCCTTGAAAACATCAGTCTCAGCCGTTTTCGGCGGGATTGCCGGGCGGCTCTCTTCAAAATTCCGGTATATCTGAATCACATTGTTGACAATCCCTCCTCGCTGCATTAAGTTTGGGGCGGTTTTCTGCAATTTAGCGATAGAGGAAGGGAATTAGCTATGAGTACCACGGAAGAACGGCGCGGACTGCTCAAAAGAGTCAGGAGTATCAGAATCCTGCCGCCCAAGGACTCCCGCTTTTACAATTACTTTGATGAATTGTCCGGACACCTGGTCGAAGCGAGCGAAGACCTGGTAAAACTATTTCAGGCGGCTCTCAACGAGCGCGACCATCTTGAAGAAAAAATCCACTCCGCCTTTGTCAGATGCAGTCGCATCAGCGAATTAATTGAAGAGTTGCTTCATATCTCCCAGCAGCCGCCTTTTGAACGGACGGAAATAATGGAACTGACGCGCAATCTCGTGCGGATTATCAAATATATCAAACATGCCGCCAACCGCTATGTCATTTACAGTTTCCCCACCAGCGACAAAGAGATGCGGGAGTTAGCCCCGGTTATTAATAGCGCCTGCGTGGAAATCGCCGCCGCAATCAAGCAATTGCCCCGTAACCGGAACCTTGATTCTTATCTCAATGCCATCAACCGCTATGAAGTGCACGCCGACAATATCTATCATAACGGCCTCAAGCGCCGCTTCGCCGAAATTCGCCAGAACCGGATCGACAGCGAAAAAATGATTGAGGATTTCCGCTCCCGCGATGACGCCAAATCCTCCCATGCCGACTTGCTGAACATCGATTTTTCCAACGTCCAGTACACCCGGCATGTCGCTATCTTCTTCATTCTTCGCGAAGTTTATGTCGAACTGGAAAAAGCCTCCGACGCCTGCACCGATGTTGCCTCGAGCCTGAAGCGGATGGTGGCCGGGAATGTATGATTCCTATCTGCTGATACTGATTATCACGGCCGCCCTGATGTATGACTTCGTGAATGGTTTTCACGATGCCGCCAATGCCATTGCCACCACTGTTGCGACTCATGCCCTTTCTCCCCGTAAAGCTATTATTATGGCGCGGACGCTTAATTTCGTCGGCGCTCTTGTCCATACCGCGGTTGCCTACACTATCGGGAAAGGGGTGGTCGATAGTCAGTTCATCACCTTGCCGATGTTACTTGCGGCCACCATGGGGGCGGTACTGTGGGGTTATTTCACGTGGTACTTTGGGCTCCCTTCTTCGTCAACCCACGCCCTGGTCGGCGGTCTTATGGGAGTGGCTCTCTATGCGAGCAGTTTCGATTTCAGCATCCTGATGGCCAAAGGAATAAAGAAGATTCTCTTTGCCATGGTCGTATCACCGGTCGCCGGTTTAATCGGCGGAGCACTCTTGCTCTTTATATTCAGCTGGGCGGTCTGGAGTTCGCCCTATCGCAAATCGGCCATCTTCTTTAAGCGCCTG
Source organism: Candidatus Zixiibacteriota bacterium (assembly GCA_040753495.1). Taxonomy (NCBI): domain Bacteria; kingdom Pseudomonadati; phylum Candidatus Zixiibacteriota; species Candidatus Zixiibacteriota bacterium. The sequence continues at coordinate 2,418 of JBFMEF010000081.1, read as the reverse complement.
CAGGTAGTCTCGGCGGCATTTGTGGCATTTACTCACGGAATGAATGACGCTCAAAACGCTATGGGAATTATCACTATAGCTCTATTGACCGCGGGCTCCATCGACTACTTCCATGTTCCCTTCTGGGTCCGCTTTGTCTCAGCATTCATGATTGGTCTCGGAACCTCTGTCGGCGGATGGCGGATAATGAAAACGATGGGGCGCAAGATGACCCATCTGCATGAGCCTATCGACGGTTGCGCCGCCGAGACCGCCGCCGGAACGGTAATTCTGGTCGCCTCCCTTGCCGGCGCCCCAATTTCGACCACCCAGGTTGCCACCGGCGCTATCGCCGGAGGCGCCATGGCGCGACGGTTCGGGAATGTCAACTACCGGATTATCGGAAATATCCTCCTGGCGTGGGTATTCACCTTCCCAGGCGCCGGGCTCTTCGGAATCTTCACCTATATGATAGTCAATCTGATTTTCCCCCGGTGATTTCAAGATTCACTCCGCTCAAACGGCAACGGTTATTTCATAAATTCAAATGCCCGACCTTAGTAAAGGGCCGGGCATTCTGTTTTTCCAGTGGTCTGTCCTGTTATGGGCAGTTCGGGTCGGCGCCTCCCTTGAAGAGGTAACTGATGATATAGGTCGCATCGAGTATATTGATACCGCCGGAGCCGTTGACATCGGCTGATTCCAGCGGGTCGGGCGGCGTTCCGCTCTTATACAGGTAAGCGATAATGAATGTGGCATCAAGGATATTGACCGTGCCGTTGCCGTTAGCATCCCCGCAGACATAGTCGCAGACATCACCCACGCCGTCGAGGTCGCTGTCTTCCTGCCCCGGATTGGGAATATCGGGACAATTGTCGCAGGCATCTCCCAGACCATCGGCATCGGTATCCACTTGCGACAGGTTGAAAACCGTCGGGCAGTTGTCATCGGTGCAGAGATTCCCCGGACCTCCCGGGTCGCCAAATCCATCACCGTCGGTGTCAGCGCAGACATAACTTCCAGTCGTGAACGACCAGACCGGCGAGTACTCCGAAGAATCGCCGCCGGCAATCTTGAAACTTTTCACTCGCCAGAAGTAGATATCGTCGGGCAATACCCCCGAAAGCACCTGCAGCCCCGAGGTATCAACCACCGCGCTATACACGACATTAATAAACTGCTTATCGGTGGCAATCTCCACCCGGTAGCGGTCATCCGCTATCTTCCAGGATGTCGCCCAGTTCAGTAGCGGCATATTATCCGGCACATTGGCATGGTCGGCAGGCGCCAGAAGTCGCGGCTCCAGAAGCGGCGTCACCCAGTTGGCTCCATATACTTCCTGGTTCCCTTCGCGGGTATCAGTCCAGACGGCGTTGACATGGTCTTTAAACGCCGTTACGCCGATATATTCGGCTATCAGCCCCGCCATGGCATCGAGTGGCTTCATATGCATATCCGGCGCCGTTGTCAGGTCGCCGGGATTGGATGAAACCGAACTTATCCGATGATTGGTGGTGAAACTCTCGCCGCCGTCAAAGGAGTAGGAGGCAAAGAGGTCGAATAGCAGATGATTCAAGGTATCCAATCTCTGGTCATAGAAAATCAGAAATATCGTTCCCTCTTGATTGACAAAAAGCCAGGGATGAAACTGGTCAAACTTCGCTCCCAGTCCAGTTGGGTCATCGTTGACATAAATTGGCGCGGTCCAGGTCGTTCCGCCATCGGAGGATTTGACGAATTCGATATTGAAGTCATTGAAGGCGGCATTAGTGATATCCATATTGGCGTATGTCACATAAATATTGCCGTCAAAAGGTCCCCCCGAGAGATCGGCGGCGGCTATCGGGGCGTTATAAACATCGATACCGCCGTCAATTTTAGCCCAACTTCCGACCGTACGGGTAATAATCTTGTACGGCAACATGGTCTCCCCGGCGTCGGTCGATTTGACCAGGTTTATGCTGTAATGGATGTCACAAGTGGTGCTGTCCAGGGCATAGCCGTTCCAGAATAGATAGACGGCGCCATCGGTACCGACCACCGGCATGGCGAACTGACCGGCGCTGGTCCAGTTGGTTATACCGCAATAACTGAAATCCGGCGGCGGCGCAAACGGCTTTATCAGGTCGAACATAAAACCGTCTTTCGGCAGACGGGCGAACATCATAGTATCTCCGGAAGCGAGGTTGGGAAACCGCGCCCAAGCCATATAGAGGGTTCCATCATAGGGACCGCCGGTCCGGTCAACCGTGATAAACTGCTTATCTTCGAAAGCGTCATAGTTGTCACCGGTTGTATTCATCCAGGAAAAGGAGGCGCCATTGTCATAAGACTTAAGAACCGTTATGGTCGATGCCCCTCCGGCATAATCGAGAAAACAGAGAAAGAAATTGCCGTCGGCGTCAACATCCACACAAGGGTCGGACTGATAGGTAAAAC
>JBFMEF010000080.1 GCA_040753495.1 Candidatus Zixiibacteriota bacterium | reverse complement strand
TACTCTCAAGATGATAATCAAGTTAGTGTTGGAAAAGGCGAAGTCGACCCGCAGCGCGACATCCCCGACGGCGGCAAAACAACCGGAGCCGGCGGCGACACCAGCCGGGGTTGCCGGCGCGGCTTCGTTTGAGCCGTCCGGTAAGAGCGGTGATTATGAGCGGACTTCGGCCGGGGCGGCGCCAGCGCCCGAACCGGCCATGGTTTCCCGCCAGACCGCCTATAACGTCCCTGATGACGTCAATGGCGAAACCGATGAAGAGAACCACAATGGCAATGGCGTGGAGTTCAATACTCTTAAAGAGGAGCGGGTCTTATCCCGTTCGGCTCTCGACCAGGATGTTAGCCAGCCGCCGGACGCGGTTGACGTCGCGTCTCAGGACGCCGGAAATACACCGGCCGCTGAGGAACCGGCAGGACGGCGCCCCTATCCCGGGTCGACCACCTCGAAGATTCTTCGCCGTGACCGCCGTATTACCGTTTCCGATTTTCAGCCGGCGACCAAAGAGGGAGAGCCGGTCGGCGGTGGACGTATGGCCGGCGCCGAGCCGTATCACGATACCGGCGCGGGAGCCTCGTTACCGTCTCCATATATGGCTCCGCCCAAGCGGATTGTAAAAAAGAAGCAGGGATTTTTTAAACGATTATTCGGAATTAAATGATTTGAGGAGGTGCCGTCTGTGAATGATGACAACCTGATAATATATGAAGAAGAGATTGAGAAAATCGATTCTATTCTTGCCCGCATGCTCAAGGGCGCCGAAGCCAAATGCGCTCTTCTGGTGGACAAGGATGGACATCTGATTACCCGACAGGGATTCACCCATTCTCTTGACACGACCGCCCTGGCCGCTCTCCTGGCCGGCTCTTTTGCTTCGACCAAGGAGATTGCCCGGCTGGTGGGAGAGTCAGAATTCTCCGTCCTGTTTCACCAGGGAAAGAAAGACCATATTCATATGTCTCTGGTGGGCGACCGCTCCATTATGGCTGTCATTTTTGATGACCGAACCACAATTGGAATGGTCCGTCTTTACGCCAAGGAAACGTCAATCGAGCTGGGGAAAATATTCTCATCGCTGAAATCGCGAGCGCATGTCGGAACCGGGCTGACCGATGAATTTACGAAATCGGCGAATAACAAACTGGACGATATTTTTCAAGATTGAACTTCGTTCGGGCTACCCTGAATGACTCGCTATAGGAGAGGGGTAACCGGCTAAATAATTGGGACGATTCAAAAATGTCTGCCGAACTCGGAACGATGCTGGTCAAAGCGGGGAAGATTACCCAGGACCAGCTGGATAAAGCATTAACAATTTTCAAAGAGAAAAAGGGCAAGTTTGAGCAGATTCTCGTCTCTATTGGGGCGGTCTCCTCGGAAGAGGAGATTACTACCTTTGTCGGCAAGCAGCTCAATATGGGGACAATGCGCCTGTCCGACATTGAGCTGAATCCGGAAATCGTCAAATTAATCCCGCTTGATATCGCCCGAAAATTCAATGTCATCGCCATTTCGAAACTGAATAAGAACTTGATTGTCGCCATATCTGACCCGAATAATATTTATGTGCTGGATGCCATAAAATTTATTACAGGATGTTCTATCCAGCCGGTCATCTCTCCTGAGAAAGCGATTCAGAAAGCCATTGAGACATATTATCACGATGAGAACGCCTTCTCTCAAATAGTGAAGGGTCTTGAAGAGAGTTCTGACCTCGAAGTAGTCTCGGAGAGTGACGAAGGTCCTTCTGAAGATGACCTGCGTTCGGCGGTTCAGGATAAACCTCTGGTAAAACTGGTCGACTCGATAATCTCGGACGCCATTCGAATGGGGGCGTCAGATATTCATTTTGAGACATATGAAAAGAGAATAAGAGTGCGCTTCCGTGTTGATGGCGACCTGCGCGAAATGGCGCCTTTGCCTTTCAAATACCGCGCGGCTATTGTCTCCCGCGTTAAAGTGATGGCTGACTTAGATATATCGGAGCGCCGTCTGCCTCAGGACGGTCGCATTAAAATAAAACTGGGTGAGAGGACTGTTGACCTCCGTGTCTCGGTGTTGCCGACCATCTACGGCGAAAAGGTGGTTATGCGAATTCTGGACCCGAAGGCTCTTATGGTCGATATGACCCGGCTGGGATTTAATGAGGCATCGTTAAGAAGATTCGATGAAGCGATTCATCTTCCATATGGAATTATTCTGGTAACCGGTCCGACCGGTTCCGGTAAAACGACCACGCTCTATTCGGCGCTCAAGGCAATTAATACGGTCGATGTCAATATCATGACGGCTGAAGACCCGGTGGAATTCAATTTTGATGGAATCAACCAGGTGCTGGTGCGGACTGATATCGGTCTGACTTTTGCCGCCGCCCTGCGCTCCTTTTTGCGGCAAGACCCGGACATCATAATGGTTGGTGAGATTCGAGACGGAGAAACGGCGGAAATTGCTATCCGGGCCGCTCTCACCGGACATTTGGTTTTCTCGACCTTGCATACCAATGACGCCCCATCCTCAATCAACCGTCTGGTCGATATGGGGGTGCCCAGCTACTTGGTCGCTTCCGCCACTCGCTTGATTATGGCACAGCGAATGGTGCGGAAAATCTGCCAGGGTTGCAAGGAAGAGCATGCCCTGACCGAGGAGCAGATTCAAGCCATCAGTGTCCCGGAATTTCTGATGAAGAATCTGAAGGCTTTCAGGGGCCGGGGATGCAACGAGTGCAACAATACCGGACTGACCGGCCGAACCGGTATTTACGAAGTTATGCCAATTACGCCGGCGATTGAGCACCAGATACTTTCTTCGGCTTCAGATACGCAGATTCGCGAGCAGGCGATAAAAGAGGGGATGTTCACTCTCCGGATGGCGGCGGTGGAGAAGATGAATCAGGGGCTTATCACGATAGACGAAGTCTTTGGGGTTACCAGCTAATCCGGCCCCTGCCAAACCGCCAAATTCCTTAGAATTCATTGAGTTATTGGCTTCTTTAAGCCAGTTTTCCTTCAAGATTTCACAAAAATTTCCGATACAATATTAGGATAATTTGTCTATTAATTTTCAGTTTTCCAGAGGGAGAAAGTTATGATAACTCTTCGCCAGTTGCTTGAAGATATGGTCAAGATGGATGCCTCCGACTTGCATCTGACGGTGGGCTCTCCGCCTGTAGTCCGTGTAGATGGCAAACTGGTCCGGATGGCATATGATACTCTCACCCCCGATATGACCAAAAAACTGGCGTATTCCATCATGAATGAGAAGCAGCGCTTAAAATTCGAAACCAGCTCGGAACTTGACCTTTCCTTTGGCATTGAGAATATGAGCCGTTTCCGCTGCAATGTATTTATGCAGAGGGGAAATGTGGCCGTGGCGCTTCGGCAGATACCTTACAAAGTCAAGACTTTCGAAGAACTCGGATTGCCCAAAGTAGTTGCGGAGTTTGCCAGATTGCCGCGTGGGCTGGTGTTGGTAACAGGTCCGACCGGCTCTGGAAAATCGACGACATTGGCCGCCATTATCGATAGAATAAATCGCGAGCGGCAGTGCCATATTATTACCGTAGAAGACCCTATCGAGTATCTTCATCGCCATCAGTCATCTATTGTCAATCAGAGAGAAGTCTTCAGCGACACGCAGTCATTCTCGGCGGCGCTGAAATATGCTCTTCGGGAAGACCCCGATGTCGTTCTTGTCGGTGAGATGCGCGACCTGGAGACCATCGAATCGGCTCTCAATATCTCGGAGACAGGACATCTGGCGTTCGCCACCCTGCATACCAATTCCACAGCGGAATCGATAAACCGTATAATAGACGTTTTCCCCACCAACCAGCAGGAGCAGGTGCGAATCTCGCTGTCCTTTTCACTTCAAGCGGTGGTGTCGCAATGTCTCATTCCCCGCATCGGCGGCGGACGGGTAATGTCGCTGGAGATAATGGTCTGCACCCCGGCTATTCGGGCGTTGGTAAGAGACGATAAGGTGCATCAGATATACAGCATGATTCAGTCGGGACAGAAATATGGTATGAAGACGATGAATCAGTCATTGGCGGAGCTTTACAATACCGGCAAGATTACTTTGAACGATGCCATGGGTTACAGCTCGAACATCCAGGAATTGAATGAGATGTTGACAAGAGGAAAAACGCCGGTCATGGCGTGAGCGGATGACCGGGGAAGGGAATAGATTATGCCAGTCTATGAATACAAAGGGAAGACTCTCGCGGGAGCCATGGTGCAGGGAGAGCTCACGGCCGGGAGCCGCGAAGAGTTGGAAAGAGTTCTTCGACAGAACCGGATTCTTGTCTCCAGCATTCGCAAGAAGCCGGCCGAGCTGAAAATAAAGATCGGCACCGGAATAAAGAAAGTCGACATCTCGCGTTTCACCCGGCAATTTGCCACCATGATTGGGGCTGGTTTGCCGATGGTGCAGTGCCTGGAAATTCTCGCGACTCAGATGGAGAGCAAAGAACTCTGTCATATCATAAGTCAGGTCAAGGAGTCAGTCCAGGGAGGCTCGACTCTGGCCGAGGCTCTGGGACGGCACCCCAAGGTTTTTGACCACCTTTATGTTAATATGGTGGAAGCGGGTGAAATGGGCGGCGCGCTCGACACGATTCTGGTGCGACTGGCCGTCTATCGCGAAAAAGCCGACGCCCTGGTCCGTAAGGTCAAGGGCGCGATGGTTTATCCGACCGTGGTGGCGGTGGTCGCTATCGGCGTTACCATCGCCATGTTGACTTTCATTGTGCCTGTCTTTGCCAAAATGTTCAGCGGGCTGGGGGCGGAACTGCCGAAACCGACTCAAATCGTGCTGGGCATCAGTAATTTCCTTAAAGGATATTTTCTTTACCTTGTTCTCGGCACTTTTGCTTTTGTCGCGGGATTCATTTATTGGGTGCGGACAGAATCGGGACGGGCAATGTTTGATGCTGGTCTGTTAAAGGCTCCCGTTTTTGGAAACCTGGTGCGCAAATCTTCTGTGGCGCGCTTCACCCGTACGCTGGGAACGTTGATTTCCTCGGGCGTTTCGATACTGGATGCCCTGGAAATCACCGCCAAAACCGCCGGCAATGTGGTCATTGCCAAGGCGATTCGAAAATCAGTGCTCTCCATTGCGGAAGGCGATACCATTACCGCGCCTCTGAAAGAGACCGGCGTATTTCCGCCGATGGTGACACAGATGATTTCGGTTGGTGAAAAGACCGGCGGTCTGGATGAGATGCTTAACAAGATTGCTGATTTCTATGATGAAGAGGTTGACCAGGCGGTGAGCGCGCTTACGTCGCTTATCGAACCGGTTATCATCGTTTTCATGGGAGCGATTATCGGCGGCATTCTAATCGCCATGTATCTGCCGATGTTCGATATCATCGGGAAGATCGGATAAGGATGAACTTCCGGGGCGCCATCCGGCGCCCCTTTTTATTTATGCAGTCAAACACAGCCCCATTCAAGCCCGGGTGGTTTCTTTCGTTACGGTTAATCACGTATGTCTTGATCTCGGGCATTGTTATTTTCTGGATGGGGTATCCCGATTACCTCAGTTTTCCGTTTTTCGGCTACTCCTTTTTGACGTTGCTGCTGCCGGCGATTTTCATACTCCGACGCTGGATGGAGATTAAGACACTATTTCGCGTCGTTCCGATTCTTCAGACATTTTTTGAAATCATAATTGAAATCGGGATAATCTATGCTACCGGCAATGTGCAGTCGGCTTTTGCCGGACTTTTCATTCTGACCATTATCTCGGCCGCTCTGGTAAGCAATCTTGCCGGAACGCTTGGCTTTGCCTCGCTGGTTTCGGTTTCATACGCCTTTGTCATCTGGTTTGGGTTGTCCATAAAAGGAGAGCCGGGGTCGGCGGCGCGCGCCTTGCAGACCATATTCTCCACTCAAGATGCCGCCTTCTATAATATCTTCCTGCATATTCTCACTTTTTATCTGGTGGCATTTATCTCGGGATACCTCGTAGAGCGCTTGCGGCACAAAGATCTTCAGCTGGCAACGGCGTCGCAGGCGCTGCGACTGGCAAAACTTGATACCGAGGATATACTGCGCCATCTCAACTCCGGTCTGCTGACCATCGACCCGCAACTAAAAGTGATTTTTTTCAATCGCACCGCCGAGGAAATTCTGGAATTGAATGAAGCCGATGTGCGGGGGAAGAATATCAGACAGGTTTTTGCCGCCCGCATGCCGCAACTAACCACCAATCTCATCGAGGTACTGCAGACCCATCGCCATTCGCCGCGAAACGAGATTGAGATTATCGGCCGTTCCGGTAAGAGGACGCCGCTGGGGATATCGACCTCGATTTTGAAAGATGAATCGGGCGAGATTCGCGGTGTCATAGCGATTTTTCAGGACCTGACGGAAACAAAGAAAATGGAAGACAAAATTCGCATCGCCGACCGTCTGGCGGCTGTCGGAGAACTCTCCGCGGCGATCGCCCACGAAATACGCAATCCCCTCGCGGCTATCTCCGGCTCGGTGGAAGTGCTCCATCGTGAGCTCAATCTGGAAGGGGAGAACCGTCGTTTGATGCAATTGATTGTAAAGGAATCTTCAAGATTGAACAACATCCTTTCCGATTTTCTTCTTTATGCCCGTAGCAATCGCGTCGTTTTTTCGCGGGTGGAGCTTTGCCGCTTAATAAGCGATGTCTTTGAAATTGTGAAACGGCATAATTCCTATCATTCCGATATCGAGCTGAAATTGACCTCGCCGGAATCATATATTTATATTTTCGGCGATGAAGACAAACTGAAGCAGATACTGCTCAATCTCCTGGTCAATGCCTGCGAAGCGATTGGAGCGCGGCCAGGCAATGTAGCAGTCGGTATCGATGTCGGCGAAGACAGGGCTGTGACGGTCTATGTCGCCGATGACGGTCCCGGAATTGACAAGAGTCATATCGACCGGATTTTTGACCCCTTTTATTCCACCAAGAAAGATGGCACCGGTCTGGGATTGGCTATAGTACAGCGACTATCTGAAAGCTTGAATATCGACTTGTCTATTCGCACGCAGCCGGGCGCCGGCGCCACTTTCGTGCTTGGATTCAGCCATATCCCGGTCGAAGCCAATGCCACCGGTCGCCTCAAGACCGCGATGCCATCTCAAATAAAATCTTAATCCATCCTGTCATCAGACGGCAATTCCGTTTCCGCTCATTTTTGGGCTTGATTTTTGGTCTCAGTTGTATAATTATTGCTTTTTTGTAACCGCGCAAAATGGGATACAGATATATGATGAGATTTTTCTTGAAGAATTTTATTGTCGTTTCGATTCTATGGGTCTTGCTAACTCTCGGTTGCCGGCAGATTATCCTCGACCGGGACCAAATTGTCAATAATGATTTTCCTGTGGTGCTGGTAGATGACAGTTTATCTCAAGTTCCGGCATCGACGTTGTATTTGCGCCTGGCTAACAGCGACCTTGTCCCAACCGGAGGGATTATCGATTCTTCGATTTATTTTGATACTCTGCAGAAAATAGTGGTGGAATCGCTGGTTTCTCTGGAAGCGCAAAAAGTCAATCTCCGGGATGATTTTCATCTCTACCGCGTTTATTCTTTCAGATATAACGACCTGCTGATAAATTACTTCTATAAGAATTTCATTGTTGATTCTATTCAGGTAGATTCGGCGACCCTGGATACTTTCTATCGCCATTTCCCGAATCAATATTCTTATCAGGAACAGGTGCGGGCTTCCCATCTGGTAATTTCGGCCAAGGGCTTGCGCTATGGGAAGGATTCGTTGCTATATCGAGCCTATACCGATGAGACGCTTGACTCCATCGCGCGCGAGCGCGTTTTTGAGCTGAAGAAGAGAATTGATGCCGGAGAAGCCCTGGAGACTCTGGCGTTCGAATACTCCGACCATCGCGAGTCGGGCAAACGTTATGGAGACCTGGGGTTTTTCCCACGCGGAACCTATAATCCGGAATTCGAAGAGGAGGCGTTTGCTCTCCCTGTGGGGGGGATTTCCCAGCCGTTTAAGACTCGCGACGGGTGGCATATTTTGAAAGTCACCGACCGGATTGAGGCCGGGCTGGCTCCTTTGACCGGAGAGGTGATGGAAGCGGCGCGCCGTCATTATGTCAATTTGAAAGCGGGCGAAAGAGCCCGACATCTGCTTGATTCTCTGACCGCTCATGCCCGCCTGAAATATAACGACTCGGCTCTGGAGGTGGTTGCCGGTATTCCGGATACGACCTGGGCGGTGGTAGTTAACGACCTTGACACGGTCGTTTTTTACCGCATATCGAGCATCTTCTCTTTATTCCAAACGCAGATGAAACTGGACAGTATGACCATGAGAGATAAGCACAATGCGCTTCTGCGCGAAGCGCAAAAGCTTATGCTTGCCCGGGCGGCGCATGACCTGGGGTTTTCCCGTTCCCCCTTTGTTGAAGCAGAAAGAAAGCGGCTGTATCACAAATATGCCACCGACTATGTTATGAAAGGGCAGAGTGACCCGGACTATTTCCCCGGTGACAGCCTTATTGCAGATTATTATGAGCGCAATATCGCGCAGTTCCAATTTCCCAAGCCGCTTTATGTGCAGCATATAATTGTCGAAGATTCAGTGCTGGGGGAATATATTCGAGACCAGGCGATGTCCGGAGTGGACTTTCTGGAGCTGGCAAAGGAATTCTATCCCGGCGCGGAAGAGATACGGGAAGCGGCGGCCGACTTGGGGTATATAGGCCGCGATGAAATGCCGGAAAGCTTCTTTTTGGCCGCTCTGGGCACCCCGGTGGGGGATGTATCCCACCCGGTGAAAACCGAATGGGGTTATCATGTCATAAAGGTACTGGAGCGGAAGACCGATCTGACCCTCCAGCAGGCGCGCGGGATGATAATTGACTCACTTAGAGTCATTAACAACAATGATAAAGCGCGCCAGTGGGAGAAGGACCTTTTCAGCCGTCACAAACTTACTTACAATCTTAAGAAATTGGGTAAGGTGACATTGCCCCCCAAAGAGCGCCGCTAAGTGCGACCGGTGTGATCAGTTGAGGCCGCAGGAACAAAATCAGATATCTTTCAAGGGGGAAATACTCCGCAAGCTGACTCATCTGTTTGCTCTGGTCATTCCCGGCGGTTATTTTCTGCTCGGCTTAGATAAGGGGACGGCGTTAGCGATAATGATTCCCATTACTCTGGGGATGATTATTGTCGACATAGGACGCTTGCGCAACTGGAGAATCTGGTTTCTGCTCAAGCCGTTTCTGGCGCCGATTATCAGAGAGCACGAAATGAAAGGGGATTTTACCGGCGCCAGTTACATTCTGGCGACCTCCTGTTTTGCCATCGCCATGTTCAGCAAACCGGTGGCAGTGGCCGCCCTCGCCTTCATAATGGCCGGCGACCCCGCGGCCGCAATCGTCGGAAGAAAGTGGGGCAAGCACCGGTACGGCAGCAAATCATTTGAGGGGTCTCTTGCCTTTCTCATTTCTGCCTTGATAGTCGCCTGGCTGGCGCCCGGACTGCCGCCGGAAGTCGGCATCGTTGGCGCCATGGTTGCCACGGTGGTGGAAGCGGTCTCCTCCGGTGTTGACGACAATGCCTCGGTCCCTTTAGTTAGTGGCCTGGTGATGCATCTGCTGGTGCGTCTTATTTATCTCTGAGACGGGCAGATTTCAACCCTTGAATCAAATTCACTATATTATATATTTAACCCATGAGATTAATCGACCTGCGCTCTGATACGGTAACCAAACCGTCCCCGGCGATGCGGCGCGCCATTGCCGACGCCGAAGTGGGGGATGATGTTTTCGGCGACGACCCGACCGCCATTAGACTGGAAGAGAAGGTGGCAGCCCTTTTCGGCAAGGAGGCGTCGCTTTTCGTTCCCTCCGGCACCATGGGGAATCAGGCGGCGCTGAAGACCATTTCGGAACCGGGGTGGGAGATTCTTTGTGAGCGCGAATGTCATATCGTCAATTATGAATCAGCCGGTCCGGCAATACATTCCTCTCTGCTGGTGAATATGATTACCACTAAGCGAGGGGTCTTCACCGCCAGGCAGGTGGAGGAACTGGTCAGGCCAGTCAATATTCATAATCCTCTCACTAAGATAGTCGCTATCGAAAACACGCACAATCGCCATGGCGGCACTATCTTTCCTCTGGAGGAGATACACCGCATTCGGCAAGTGGCTGACAAATACGGTCTGATAATGCATCTTGACGGCGCTCGAATCTGGAATGCGCATGTGGCCACCGGAATTCCGCTGAAAGACTGGGCGGAGCCGTTTGATTCGATGTCGGTTTGCCTCTCCAAGGGTCTGGGAGCGCCGGTCGGCTCAATGATTATAGGTTCAAGTCTGTTTATAGAGAAGACTCGCCGGACCCGCAAGCTCTTTGGCGGCGGAATGCGCCAGGTTGGCATCCTGGCGGCGGCCGGTTTATATGCCGTCGAGAACAATATCGCTCGTCTGGCAGAAGACCATGCCAACGCCCGTCTGCTGGCGGAAGGGTTAAGTCAACTGAAAGGATTTAATGTCGACCTCAGCCGCGTGGTCACTAATATTGTCATCGCCGATATTGCCGGAAGCGGTCTTCCCCCGGCAGCGATTCTGGATAAGATGAAAACTGTCGGCGTGCTGGCGGTGCCATTTGGGCGGACCCGTATCCGAATGGTAACTCATCTCGACGTCAGCCGCGATGACTGTCTCGAGACTCTGGAAAGATTGAAGAAGACCTTTTCCTGATGAGCGAGAAAACAGCGGAGATATCCTGGACAGTGCTGGGGTCATCCTCCGGCATCCCCTCGCCTTACCGCAACTGCTCCGGTTATCTGCTCCAGGTTTCGGATTCGCTGACGCTTTTCGATTGCGGAAGCGGTGTTACTTCGGCATTTTTGCGTTCCGGTATTGCACCGGACCGACTGCAGAATATATTCATTTCCCATACCCATTCCGACCACATATCTGATCTGCCCCTTTTCATTCAGTTGCTGTACAATATGAGAAGAAGCAAACCGCTTGATATCTATTTGCCCTCGGAGGCGACGGCCGCTTTCGCATCTTTCCTTAACTCCTGCTACCTCTTCCGAGAAAAATTCAGCTTTGAATGTCGCCTGCTGCCCATTGAGAATGTTCAATCGATTGATGATGGAAATATAGAGGTAAGAGCAATTCTGAATTCTCATCTATCAAAGGCGGCGACACAGATAAAAGAGCATGGCTATACCAATCGGATGGAGTGCTATTCGTTTCTGATAACGGCGATGGAACGGACAAGGATTTTATACTCCGCCGATATCGGTTCTCTTGAAGATATTGCGCCATACCTGAGCGACCTGGACCTTCTGGTTCTGGAAACTTTCCATATAGATTTGCAACAACTGGAGCGGTCTCTCCAGACTAATCCGGTAAAAAAAATCCTTTTGACCCACTATACCGACCAGAGCCGAGTAGAACTGGAAAATTACATTCGCCATTCTATTCACCGCCAGAAACTTCAACTGGCGGAGGATGGACTGACTGTTTCGTTATGACCTCCGGAAGCCTACCGACATAATGGAATTGTGCATAAATGTTTTGTAAGACTTGGGCTTAACATATAGGATAATAACCGGATAGCCCTTGACAAAGGTGAAAAAGTTCACTTAATTTGTGATCTTTAAAATGACCTTCAGTCAACTGTTGTAAGGAGTGCCATATGGCGGAAAAGGTATCGAATCAGAGTCTGGTGACCTGGTTCTTACAAAGGCTTTCCGGGCTGTTTCTGGCGTTCTTTCTTTTCACCCATATCAATGTCCATCATTTCCTTCATAGGGAAGGGCTGATAGATTTTGCGGTCGTGGTGGAGCGTTTGAGCGGTTCCTTCTGGTGGAAAGTCTATTATTTGCTGTTTGTTCCGTTTTGCGTATTTCATGCGCTAAACGGTATCTGGGCGATTCTGGCGGACTACCGCCCCTCGGGAGGGTTTTCGTTGACAATGAAAGCGCTGTTCTGGGTGATAGGCATCGCCTTGTCCGTGGTCGGCGCCATGACCCTGACAAACCTTTTTGGAGCGGGGGTGTAAGATGGCGTTTAAGAATCTATTTAAGAATGCCTATCAGGATACCAACCTGAACAAAAATATCGGAAATATCACCTACCTCTTTCACCGGATTACCGGCATTGGGCTGGTGGTATATCTGGTCCTTCACACTTATGTTCTTTCCTCCGCCATATCGGGGAAGGATTCCTTTGACAAGCGGATGGGGGCGGTGCAGAATCCATTATTTGCTTTCTTTGAGATTCTCTTAATTGCCGGAGTTTTCTTTCATATGCTAAACGGCGTGCGGATTTCAATTTGTGATTTTTTTGGGCTGTCGCGGGCGCACAAACTGTTTTTCTGGATTGAAATGATTCTCTTCACGGCGATTATGGTGGTAACGGTAATTCTGCAATGGCCTAAAATGCAATCCGGTTTCTATCCGGGGATGTAAGGGAGCGGCAACCATGTTTTATGATGTGATTATAGTCGGCGGAGGCTTAGCCGGAATGCGCGCGGCAATAGCCGCGCATGACGCCGGAGCCAAGGTTGGCTTGATTTCCAAGATTCATCCGGTTCGTTCTCATTCGGGAGCGGCGCAGGGAGGAATCAATGCCGCCCTGGCGAATCATCCGCAGGGAAAAGATGACACTCCGGAACGGCATGCTTACGACACAATCAAGGGCTCGGATTTTCTTGCCGACCAGGATGCGGTAGAAATTATGACGAGCGCGGCGCCGGGGATTATTTTTGAATTCGAGCACTGGGGATGTCCCTTCTCGAGATTCGAAGATGGCTCTATCGCACAGCGTCCGTTTGGCGGCGCCGGTTTCCCTCGTACGTGCTATGGCGCCGATAGAACGGGGCTCTATCTTCTTCACACGCTCTTTGAGCAGGTGGTCAAACGGAAAATTGATGTTCTCTACGAGCGGTTTGTGACCAAACTGGCGGTCAAAGGGGGGCGATGCGCCGGTGTTATCGTGATGAATCTTCATTCCGGAGAATTTCAGGCTATCGGGGGCAACGCCGTAATCTTTGCCACCGGAGGTTCGGGAAGAGTTTACTCGGTCAATACCACCAACGCTCATGCCTCGACCGGACTCGGGGTGGTGATTCCGTATTGGGCAGGCGTTCCTTTGGAAGATATGGAGTTTATCCAGTTTCATCCAACCGGTTTGGATGGCTCCTCGATTTTGATGACCGAGGGATGCCGCGGCGAGGGGGGGTACTTGATTAACAACAAGGGCGAGCGGTTCATGAAGAACTATGTCTCCGAGAAAATCATGGAGCTTGCCCCCCGCGACATCACCGCGCGGGCAATGCAAACCGAAATAAACGAGGGACGCGGATTTGAGGACAGATACCTGCACCTTGACCTGCGTCATCTCGGAGCGAAAAAGATTATGGAGCGGCTTCCCGGCATCCGGGAAATCTGCCTCAATTTCAAGAGCATCGACCCGATTAAAGACCCGATTCCGGTTCATCCCGCCATGCACTATACCATGGGCGGGATTGAATGCGATAAAGATGGAATGACCAGAGTCGACGGCTTCTACGCCGCCGGCGAGTGCGCCTGCGTTTCGGTGCATGGCGCCAATCGTCTTGGCGGAAATTCGCTTCTTGATACGGTCGTTTTCGGCGCCCGCTGCGGACGTCACGCCGCCGACCGGGTCAAGAAAATGTCGCAGACGGTCGATACCGACACCCTCGATTCCGCGCTGAAGGAAGAGAAGGAGAGGTACCAGAGACTCTGTTCATCAAGCGGCAAAGAAAATCCGTATACAATCAAGAATGAGTTGTCGCAAGTTATGATGGATAAATTCGGGATTTTCCGAAATGAAACCGATATGAAAAAAGGGCTGGATGAGATTAAGATACTCAAGGAGCGCTTCAATCATATCCGCGCCATACCCGATACCGGCAAGTTTAATTATGATTTTCTCTGGGTGACGGAAATTGCCGGGAATATTGAAGCGGGTCTTTGTATTGCCACCGGGGCGTTGGCTCGCGCCGAATCGCGCGGCTCGCATTTCCGTATCGACTTCTCCAAGCGCAATGACGAGCAATGGCTGAAGCACTCACTTTTCACCTACGCGCCGGATGCTCCCCAGCTGACGTACAAAGCGGTGACGATGGGCAAATATAAACCTGAGGAAAGGAAATATTAATATGCCGACATTCAAAGTTTTCCGATATAATCCGAAGACCGGGGATCAGGCATATTTTCAATCATACCAATTGCCGGAAATCAAGGGGATGACGGTGCTGGAGGGGTTGTATTATATTCTTGAAAATATCGACCCGACCCTGGCTTTCCGTTCCTCCTGCCGTCAGGGGGTTTGCGGCTCCTGCGCCATGCATATTGGAGAGAAATATCGTCTCGCCTGTGAGACCCAGATTGTCGACATTGGCAATACTGTCACTATCAGACCGCTGGCTCATATGAAAATAATCCGCGACCTGGTGGTTGACCTCGACCCGTTCTTTGCGCAGTACGAGAAGATTAAGCCGTATCTGATTCCATCGGGAGAACCGCCGACCCGGGAGTTCAAGCAGTCTCCGGCGCAACGGGCGAAGATAGACTTTCATGTTGATTGTATTCTCTGCGCCTGCTGTTACGGTTCCTGCCCGGTGGTGGCGACCGATGAGAAGTATCTTGGACCGCATGCCCTTCTGAAGGCGCTGCGGTATGTTGATGATTCGCGCGACGGCGCCACCTACGAGCGACTGGCATATCTGGCGTCGGACTTCGGCGTCTTTCGTTGCCACACCATTTTCAACTGCCAGCAGGTTTGCCCCAAAGACCTTGACCCGACCGGGGCAATCGGTAAATTGAAAATGAAAGCGCTCTGGGCGAAATTTACCGGCAAATTGCGCAAGACAGGATAATAAATACCTTCTGGTCCGCACCAAAGGCACGCCCCTCGGCGTGCCTTTCTATTTGCGGCGCAATTGATTACGGTCCGCGTGGGAAGAGCGATTATCATTGACTTTCCAAGCGATTATGATAAATTGCCGTGACGATTTTTTGCAACGAATGAGAATTTCTGAGTGATAAATTTGAGGTATTAGCATGAGACTTTATGAGTACGAAGGCAAAGAGTTATTTGCCAAGTTCAAGATACCTATTCCCAAAGGAAAATTGGCCCGGACGCCAGAA
>JBFMEF010000079.1 GCA_040753495.1 Candidatus Zixiibacteriota bacterium | reverse complement strand
AAGGGAACGAGCGCGGAATGCCCGATAGGCGGCCGAGGCGATAAAAAACGCCAGCAGGGAAAACATAGTCGCCTGTATCGGAATCATTATATAATCAAAAAAGGCGCGGAACATATAGTTCTGCAGCCCGGCCGAATTGAAGAAATCGCGGAAATAATTGAATCCGAAGAAAATCATCGCAAACAGCCCGGTCAGGGTCACAATCGAGTACTGCCAGTTCTGACGTTTATGCTTTATCTTGTCCCAGGAGACGCGCATAAGCGACCAGATACCCAGCGCGAGGGCGAATATTCCGATGATATATATCCAGTCGAGGAGGAATTCGTACATCCATTCCGATTTCTCGTGAGGAATGAAGTACTGGACAATCCCAAAGAGACCGAATATAAGAACCAGAAATAACGGTAATTGTCTCTTCATAGTCTATCTCCTCAATTGCTCACGAAGAAGAATTCTTTGAAACCGTCAACGCCGAAGTTCAGCAGTATGAAACCGACCACGGCAATCAAAATGACCCCGGCTTTGGCATAGTCCTGCGCTTTGAGGGAGCCCAACAGAAGCGGCTCCCGTCCCAGATAAGCCGACGCCGCATAGAGCTCCTCGCCGATAAGAGTGTAGTCGCAGGCGACAACGAAAAACGGAATCTGGGCTATTTCATCGGTGCCGGCAATCTGAATTGAGCCGGCCAGAGCCCCGGTCTCGGCCAGAATCAGCGACTCGGCGTAGAATTTCCCCATATAGATGTTGGTGGCGGGATGGTCACGGAGCATGGTGCCATTCACCGCCGCCACATAGGCGAACTGTGACTGCGTCACAAAATAGACCATATCTTCTTTGTAAGCGTCGGGTCGGCCGGCATCGGCATACGAGGCTTTCACCGTTTCCTGCGCCACAGTCATGACAATCGGGTCGTAGCAGGGCACAATTAGCCCGGTCTGATACTCGGCAACCTTTTTAGCCACTCGTCCCAGAATGGTGTACGAGGCAATAGTCGCGATATCAGCGGCGGTGCCCAGCCCAAGCACGTAGAGAATCGGCTTTCCCATTTCGGTGGCGCGGCCTATCGCTTCATCGACAGCCCCGATTCCTGCCAGAGGACGAACATAGAGGTCGGCTCCCCCTTTGGCACGATTAATGAAATAGAGGGTCAGAGCCAGAAAGCAGGCGACAAATATCAGCACCGGCACGCGGCCGGTATTGAACCATTGTCCGTAGGACTGTATCGGTCCTGCCACGGCCGATTCGGCATAGACGGCGCTGTCGGCGGTTATCGTTCTGATTTTGTAGTAATAATCGATGTAGTCCTCCATATAGTCGGGAGAGTCTTTCTCCTTGGAGCCGACATCGACATGAGAATGTGACCCGGCCGGCACCCCCGCCCGTTTCACAAACGGTCCCTCCATCGATGGAGCCCGGTAGATCTCATAACCGATAACGTTGTTGAGACCGGCGCCATCATCAGGCGAAATCTCCCACGAGAGCGTCACCGAATGGCCATGGTCATTGTCGGTATCCTTAAGCTGAATATTGGATACCGGACCGGGCGCAACCGTAAGCGCCCCGGTGGTCTCACCGGATAACAGGCTGTCTTCCGCTGTCTGCGCTGTCGCCGGGGGGGCCGCCACGGCAAGACAGAGCAGAAGCAGCAACAGAAGTTGACGTTTCATAGACACCTCATACCTTATACCAATCTATAATTACTCAATTTAATAGTCCCAGCCAGTCATCAAAAAGGAAAGTCAGTCGCCCCACCAGAAGCGACACACGCCCCATAACGGTGTATCCGAAGGAGGCGCCGAAAGTTATCATCAACACCCAGATACCGACGCGCGAGGCCGCCCCGAAAACGCCCTTATGTTCCTTGGAGAAGAAGAAGTAAATCAGCCCGCAGAAAGTCCCGATAAAAATCACCCAGTTGGTCAGCATCAGGGTGAACTGCCCTCCCGAAGCCAGGGAAAAATCGGAAAAGAACGCTCCCGCGCCTTTCCATTGCACCAGCAGCGGCACGAAAGTATTACTCACCTGGCTTATAAAATCGGAGCGCAGATATCGAATAAGATTGAGCCCGGCAGTGGTGCCGACAATGAACGCCAGCGCCCAGCGAGAGAGCCATCCGGCTTTCGACGAAAGTCGCATGAGAAGCAGAATCCCCAGGATAAGCGGCACAAAATAGTAGAAAGTGAACTCTTTGTACGGTACCCCAAAGAACTTCGACAGTCCCGGCGAGATGCGCGGAATCAGATTGCCGACAAAGGTTGACCAGAAGCCAACACACATCCAGTACGCCGCCGAAACCCCGACAAAGAGATGCTCGGCAAACTTGTAATAAGGATTGTCTTTATAGAGAAAGGAAAAAATCGCCAGAGTCACAAATGCCGCCAGGGTCACGAAGAAGGCATGACGAATTGATGACCAGGATACGGTAACACCCGACGACGGGAAAGATTTAATCGCCCAACTTACAAGGAAGAGCGCCACGACCGCAATCAAGATAATCAGCATCCATCTACTGCCGTTCATATCATCCCCGCCTTCTGCGCGCGACAAAGTATGAGATATTGCCGATTATAATGAAAGCCATTATCACCAGGTGCGCCAAAGTTTGCGGACCCATCATCTTGATGCCCGGCTGCGGTGTCTCGGCAAACTGGGGATAATGACGTTTCAACTCCGCCTCATACTCGGCCGCCCCTTTTATTCCGCCGAGCAAGCCCAGTAACTGTGTGGGGTAATACGGATATAGCAGTGGCGCCGAGACAGCGGCGCTTCCTCCCGCTACCGGGATATGCCCCGGGTCGCCGGCAAACTGAATCCACTCCTTTATGCCGGGAAAACCGCCGCCGACCGACATCAGCAGGTTCATATTTCGAAGCGATTTAACGCCATCCATAATCGGCAGCGAATCGAGGTCAATCCCGCCGACATCGGTCAGATACATTTTTCTGATATCGGTGATGATTACATTGAGGACTCCCTGATTGCCAGCCTTGTACCCCAGATTGACGTAATCTGCGCCGTAGACTTTCTCCGGAAACTCTCTTTTGATGATGCTGTCGACGGCCGTGGCGGCAAGAGATTGCCCGGTCGCCCAGAGACCCATCAGGTAGACCTTGTGCCCTTTCGCCAGAGAATGACGCAAAAAGGCATTCGACATCGGCTCCACTTCGGGAGCCATCGAGGGACCGTAATCGTACGAAATCAGCACCCGGGAGCCGGGCGGAAGATTATCAATTTTGTCATAGACCGCTTCCACAATGGGGGAGGCTTTCTCGGCGAAGGTGATACTGAAAAGTATCGGGACCGAAACCGCCAGTCCGATGAAAACGAATATCACCCGCCGCTCCACTTCTTTCCCCTGCCATGCCCGTATCAGAAACCAGAGCAAGCCGACGCCGATAATAAGAAAAGATATAATTAGTCCGAGATTATTCATTGTCG
>JBFMEF010000078.1 GCA_040753495.1 Candidatus Zixiibacteriota bacterium | reverse complement strand
TCGCGCGACGGTTACCTCTTCCTGCTGGCTAAGATGCTAGGGATGCATCCTCCTGAAAACGGCTTTCTTCTTTCCAGCAGGACCGCTCTGCTTTCGATAATGGCAATGGATGTCTGGATGTCGGTCGGATATTACATGTTGATTTTTCTTGCCGGATTGAAGGCGATACCGGAGGAATTGTACGAAGCGGCATCGGTAGCCGGCGCCAGCGGCCGTCAGAAATTTCTGCATATAACACTCCCGTTGCTCAATCCGGTTACCATCTTCATTATTGTCATAAACAGCATAAAATCTTTCCAGGTTTTTACTGAGATTTATGTAATGACCAAGGGAAAATATGGCACCTCCAGCGCCGTTTACTTTATTTATGAATCCGGATTGAACCGTTTTGAATTCGGTTATGCTTCCGCTGCCGCATATCTTCTTTTCATCATCATAGCCTTGTTCTCCATCCTGCAGATAGTGTTGATGCGAAGGAGATACTATTGAGAGCCGTGCGACTTATCATACTTACTCTGCTGTTGGGATTAATGACATTTCCGCTATTCTGGATGTTTCGTGTCTCTCTGATGCCGCCTGGCGCGGGATTATCCCTGAAAAACTTGCTTTCCCCGGCTTTGTCGCTTCTTCCCTATCAGGATATTCTCACCTCGGGCAGAATGGCGCTATTTTTTTTCAATTCTGTCCTGGTCGGCGTTATCGTTACCGCTGCCAATATACTTTTCTGTTTCCTGTCAGGATATGCCTTCGCCCGTCATCCGTTCCCGGGACGCAAATTCTGGTTTTACACGGTCCTGTTTGTCCTGATGATACCCTCCCACATCGTTATTGTACCGCTGTATATCATGCTAAACAAACTGGGAATGTACGATACCTATTGGGCGCTGATTCTTCCCTTCGCCGTTAATCCGATCGGGATTTTTCTGGTGCGGCAGTACCTGGAAACGTTGCCGGCGTCAATGGAAGAAGCGGCGCGCATAGACGGGGCATCGGAATTGCAGATAATTTTCAAAGTCGTGATGCCCCTCTGCAAACCGGCTTTGGCAGTGCTGGCGATTCAGGTCTTTTTGACCAACTGGAATTCTTTCTTATTTCCCCTCATATTGACCAGTTCCGAATCGGTGCGGACGCTTCCGGTAGCGCTGGCTCTATATCAGGGTCATCAAGCGATTGACTGGCAGCATCTAATGGCCGGCTCTTCTCTGGCGGTAATTCCGGTTCTTGCGGTATTTATAGTTTTTCAGCGGCAGATTGTCTCCGGGATAACCGCCGGCGCCGTGCGCCAATAATTCTGCTTTTTAATCTTGACACATTGCGATAAATGCCGTTATTTTGGCGACTGAAAACCGAGGTGAAAGATTAAGATTCTATCAGGAGGATATATGGTTGGAAAAATTTTAGTCTCATTTCTACTCTCAGCGTTGCTTTTGCTGGCAGGATGCGCCAGTAAGGGGTATGTGGACAAAAAAATGGCTGAGATGCAGGCTCAGGTTAGTACCGACGTGAGCAGTATCAAGGCTCAGACCGACAGCAATAGTGATGAAATCAAAAGAATTCAGGCCCTGACTACTGAGTTATCCGGCAAAACCGATATGGCATTGAATAAAGCCAAAGGGTTTGAGGATTATCAGGTGATTTGGGAAGGGATGGTAAATTTCGATTACGACAGTCACGAACTAACGCAGATAGCTCAGGATAACCTGGATGCGCTGGGACAGAAGATGGCTGACAATCCGCGCTCTATACTTGAAATCGCCGGACATACTGACCGCACCGGCTCCGCCAAGTACAATTTTCAGCTGGGGCTTCGTCGCTCCGAATCCGTTAAGACTTTCCTGGCTGATAAATATGGGGTGGCGCTCTACCGGATGTTCATAGTCAGCTTTGGCGAGAATAAGCCGATTGCCATGCCTGATGAAGCCAACACTAATGCTAAAAACCGCAGAGTCGTGCTGAAACTCTGGGGTCCGATGTAAGACTTTCGGCAGTCAAGAAACTGCTGTAAGGGTCGATTCCTGAATCGACCCTTTTTTATTTTTGTCAGAAAATCTCAACGAAACTGCATCTCAATGCCGGCCGTCTCAAAGCGAGCCCGCACCCTAACGGTGTCAGGGTAGGCTATGGATACTTCCGAGAATCGGAAAGGTCTCAGCGAGCCTGTATCAAACAGGTCATTATTATTTTCATCCAGGAACGCCGTGAGAAGATATTTGCCCGGAGGAAGCTGATAATTAAAGTCGCCCGGCGTTAACTGATATCGCCAGATTATGTTTTCGCCAGTGGAGTGGAAGCTGAGATAGATGCGGTTCGATTTCTCAGAAAAACCGCTATCCAGCGATATGTTGCCGGAGACGGCGCCGAGGGAGTCATCATCATAGGTGCGAAAAGTAAAAGTGATGGACGAATCGGCGGCTTTATTGCCAGCCAGGTCCAAAACCTCGGAGAGATTGACTTTGAGTTGGTAAATCTCGTCCCATTCCAGATGCGGCGAAAGTATAATCGCAAAGGGATAATCTGTGCGGAGTTCCGTCTTCACGATTGAGGAATCGCTCGCTTTGAAAACAGTAATGACGCTTTCATTTACTTTCCCCATATCAATCGGCTCGGAAAAGGTCAATTGAAGCAGACTGTCACTGGGAAAGACCAATTTGTTCCTATGTGAAAACTCCTCCAGCGCTGGCGACGTCATGTCCGGTTCAAGCCTTAATTCCAGGTGGGCGCTTTCCAGAACGGTAGAATCATGCAAAGATATATCTTTAAGTAGAAGTCTCATCTTATAAGCGGAATCGGTCAACCCTTTAAAGTAAAAATTGAAGGTTGCCGCCGAATCCTTGTCGCCAGCCCAAATGCCGTCGGCTTCCATAGTATCTCCGCGAGGCAATTCTAACAGGTATGCCCTAAGAGCATCTTCCGGCTTCTTTCCAAAGTGCAAGGGACGTGAAAGCCGCGCTTTAATCAATCTGTTTTCGGTCAATGTAATAGATTGAATATAGAAAGCGGAGGTGTCGGTTTTGACGAGAGCGAATTGCACCGCGGCAGTCAATGTGCCGGAGTCAACAGTAACGAAGCGGTTAGGGATGCCAAAAGGCTCATCGGGAAAATCGAAGTAAAGATTCTTGTTCTTATCCTGAAATGCGAAAGGAAAATATCTGCCGTCCGGAAGAAATTCTATGGAGAACGCGCCTTCATTGCCGGTTTGGGTGAGAAAAGGAGGAATTATTGAATCACCGTTAACAATTGAGGTAACCTGAGACGAATCGTAAACGGCAACGGTAACACCGGAAACCGGTTTGCCGTTCTGCAGTACCAAACCGCCTATTTTCCCCCGGTCAATGCTCTCCCCGGTAGAAAAAGCAAACTGATGCGATTTCTCCATGCGGTTGTTGCGCAAGTCGGCAAGTCCGGAGCCAATGTTGACGACATAAGTAGTATTGGGAGAAAAGTTGTGAGGCAATTTTATGAAAAGTTTCCGGTCCTGCCACTTGTATTTCAGTTTTCCCTCCATATGAGGTGAGATAAAGATGGCACCTTCCATGCTTTTAGGATTGACCTTCTCGGAAAATTCGACTGTTATTTCATTTCCCGAAGGGACAGCTACCGCTTCCGTCTGGGGATAGGTATTAAGAATCGAAGGACCTGTCTTATCGACCGGACCACCTGGCGGGGGTTCTATTTTGGCGCAGTGAAAAAAGAGCGTCAATACCGCCAGAGCGAACCATAAGCGCAATGACCGCATTATTCGCTCAGCTTCTTTCGGATTTGGTCATTATTACTGTCAAGCTCCAGCGCCTTCTGCCAGTATTTCCGGGCATTTTCGGTATCGCCCATTGCCTTGTAGGCATCGCCAAGGTGGTCAAAAACAACCGGGTCATCGGTAATAACCTCCGCGGCTCGTTTCAATTCTCGCACCGCTCCGGGATAGTCGCCGGACTTATATAGCACCCAGCCATAACTGTCGATATAGGCGCCATTGTCGGGCATGATTTCCAGTGCCTTCAATATTAACTGCCGGGCATAATCGAGCCTCTCCCCTCTTTCCGCCAGCATATATCCGAGATAATTGAGCGACTGACTATGATTTGGCTGAATCTCCAGAATCGACTGAAATGTCAGAACTGACCTCTCAAACAGGCGCTTTCTTTCCAGGGCGGAGCCAAGCATGAACATCATCCGCAAGGAATCATCAGTGCTGCGCATATATTTGAGCGAACTCTCATATGTGGCGATTTCCAGATCGAGCGAGTCCATTTGCTGGTAGGTCATCCCGAGATTGAGCCAGCCATCGGCAATCGAATCAGCCATTATGGTGACGCGGGCGAAATGAGACACTGCCCGGGGGAAATCGTTGCCAAGATAAGCAATCCTTCCGATATAGTAATGATTGACCGGATTTTCATCGCCGGATGCGATTAATTCCGCGAAGATAGAATCGGCCAGAGCCAGGCTGTCGGTGGTGAAATACAGGATAGCGAGTCGTCGGACAGCGTTGCGGTCTTGAGGAGCAAGCGCAATTACCGCCTTAGCGGTCGCGATAGCCTTATCAAACTCATTATCCTCTTGATAAAATCCAAGAAGACGATTCTGTATTAAAGCGTTGTTTGGGGATAACCGGGCGGCGGTCTCGAGGTATTGCTTGGCTTGAGCCCGGTCTTTTTCTTCTTCGCAGATTACGGAGAGGCCAAGATAAGAGCGTACATTTGCTTCGCTGGAATCCATACTTATCGAGAGCTGGTAATTCTCCTTTGCCCGGTCGATATTCCCCAGGCGCAGATGCAGATTGCCAATTTCTTGCAGAATTCTGGCGCTGGGATAATAAAATGCAATCTTTTCATACGCCCAGACCGCGGAATCGAGGATTTCCATCTGCTGGTAATATGCGGCAAGCATATTCAGTGCGGAGACATTGGTAGAATCGAGCCGGACTGTCTCAAGATATGCCGCCCTTGCCGAATCATGAAGGCCCAGTGACCGATAGGAATCGGCAATAAGCAACCAGGTTTCAGAGCCTTTAGGTTCAATCAATTCAGTTTCACCGAGAGCTTCCCGGTAATTCCCCAGCCTAAAGAGCGATATGGCGTAAGAATACTGCAGCAGCGGGGAATCGGGATAGTATTTGAGCGCCTCGGAGTACTGACGGCTGGCTAGCGGGATTTCACCCAGCAACTCCAGAATAGTGGCATTGGTAAAATGTGTGTATGCCTGGCGATTTATTATATCAGAGGGGGGCGCGACCTTCTCAACCGGGGCCTCATCTGTCATTTTCATGCCAGGTTTGCCGCAACCGGCCGCCATCAGCAAGCTGAGAAGAAGCGCGAAAATTACCAAAGCTTTCATATAATTATTATATGATGAGAGTCCGCAAAAGATGGCTCCGTCAAGTCCTCAAACGCAGGAATTTTCTCTTCCCGACTTTGATAAGCATCCCGTCACTTAGCGTAATCTCGTAATTGTCGTTGGGGACTTTTACCTGGTCCAGATAGACCCCGCCGCCGGCAATCAGCCTTCTGGCTTCGCTGTTGGAAGAGACTAATCCGGAGTCAGTCAAGAGTCGAACTACCCAGACCTTTCCGTTGTATTTCCGGCAGTCGTATTCCGGGATTTCATCCGGAAGCTCCTTGCGGGAGAAGACTTTCTCAAATTCTTCCCTTGCCACCTTGGCCGCTTCGGCGTTGTGGTACATCCGCACCAGAGACTCGCCCAGCAGCTTTTTGAGATTCATCGGATTTTCGACGTTGCTTTCCAGAGATTTTTTGACCCGGCTTAATTCGTCCTGGCTCAAATCGGTGGTCAGTTCGAAGTATGAATAAATCAGATTATCCGGTATCGACATTACTTTGCCAAAAATCTCTGACGCCGCTTCATCAATCCCGATATAGTTGCCCAGCGATTTCGACATGCGATTCTGGCCATCCAGCCCCACCAGCACCGGCAGAGTCAAAATCATCTGGGGACGGACGCCGTAATCAAGCTGGATTTCGCGCCCGGTCAAAAGATTGAACTTTTGTTCAGTGGCGCCTATTTCGACATCGGCTTTAATCGCAACGGAATCATATGCCTGCATAAGCGGATAAAACATTTCGTGAATAGAGATGGGGCTGCCGGAACGATAACGTTTTTCAAAGTCATCCCTCTCCAGCATCCGCGCCACAGTAAATTTGGATGCCAGTTCCATTATCTCTTTGAAGGACATCTTTGAAAACCATTCCCCGTTGTAATGCACTTCGGTCGCCGATTTATCCAGTATCTTGAAGAACTGTTTTTGATAAGTCTCGGCATTGGCGCGGATAGTTTCATATGATAACTGGGGACGGGTAGCGGAGCGACCGGAGGGGTCACCGACCAGCCCGGTATAATCTCCAATAATCAGAATTATCTTATGCCCCAGTTCCTGAAATTGCTTTAATTTACGGATGCCGACGGTATGCCCGATATGGATATCCGGCGCGGTGGGGTCGAAGCCTTGTTTAATTCTAAGGGGTACATTATCTTCTATCGATTTCTTAAGACGTTCCTTGAACTCCTCCTCCGGTATAATTTCCACCGCGCCACGGGAAATTAGCTCCCATTGCCTTGCCAGTTCTTTACTAATATCCTTATTCAATTCCTGCAAACCTCTTTCTCTTAGGCTCTTAATCCTGATTCCAGCCTTCTGCGACAATAATTAACGGTCACCTCAAACGCAACAGTAAAAAATTCTGTGAGGCATCTTTGTCCGTTAACATTGTATAACACATCAGATAAACCATAATTCGGCAGTTTTTTCTTGACTTGGAGTCGAAAAGGAGAGATTTATAAAGGATATGCCAAGAGAGATATTGAACCGCATAATCGCATTCGCCGGCCAGCGTAAGGCGCTATTGATACTGGCAGCTCTTACCGTGGTATTCTTGCTGATAGTCCTTTACCGAACTTATATGGTATATCAGAAAGACCTTCCCTCCTTTGAGAGTCTCCATAATATTGAGCCGTCACTAAAGACCAAAATCTATGCCTCCGATGGCACCCTGCTGCAGGAATACTTCAATGAGAATCGGGTCTTAACGCCGTACAACGAGATTCCGGAAATCATGGTCAATATGCTTCTGGCGGTTGAAGACCGCGACTTTTTCAATCACTGGGGTATAAATTTCCCGCGTCTGGTTAAGGCGCTCTTTATCAACGTAACGCAATGGCGGGTGGCTCAAGGTGCATCGACTATAACCCAGCAGCTGGCGCGCATGCTCTTTTTGAACCGCAAGAAGACAGTTGAGCGAAAAATCAAGGAAGCCCTTACCGCGATCAAACTGGAGCGGACCTATTCCAAAGAAGAGATACTCCAGATGTATCTTAACCAGTATTACTTTGGACGTGGCGCCTACGGCATCGCGGCGGCATCCCGCGCCTACTTTGACAAATCCGTTGATGAGCTGAATATCAATGACTGCGCCCTGCTGGTGGGTCTATTAAAAGCCCCCAGCCGCTACTCAATATTTGATTCCACAGAGCAGGCCGTGAGAATAAGGAATTCATCGCTCTATTCCTTCTATACCTGGGGAAAGATATCGCGCTCGGTATATGACTCCCTCAGAAATCTTCCTCTGGAAGTGAAAATGCCAAGCGAAGAAACGGGACGGGCGCCGTACTTTACGGAAATGGTGCGGCAGTATCTGCTCGATAAATACGGGGAAAGCCAGCTCTACTCCGGCGGACTCCGAGTGATTACGTCGCTGAACTGGGACCTGCAGGAAAAAGCGGAAATGGAGATGAAAAATAAGCTGAATGAAATGCAGGCATTTTACGAGCGAAACTACTCTAATAACCATCCCGCTTATACAATAGAAGTCCCCGACCCGGAATCGGGTTACCAGTCAACCAAGCGAATATACAAACAGATTCAAGGAGCGGCGGTTTCCATTGATAACGAAACCGGAAATATCTTAGTCCTGATAGGCGGCAAGGAGTTTGAGACGAGCAAATTCAACCGGGCGGTTCAAGGGCTGCGTCAGCCGGGGTCGGCATTCAAGCCCTTTGTATATACCGCCGCCATGGACAATGGATATCATCCCAGCGACATCTTCTATGACAATTCCATTGTCTTGAAAATACCGGGCGCCAAAGAGTGGCGGCCTCAAAACTTTGACAATGAATTTATGGGCGAGATGACTCTCCGTGACGGTTTGCGGCTCTCCCGAAATCTTATCGCCATTAAGTTACTACTTAAAGTCAGTCCAGAGCAGGCGATATTTTACGCCAACAGGATGGGTATCAACACTCCCCTTCAAGCGGTGCCCTCATTGGCAATCGGCACCAGCGAGGTGCGCCTGGTAGAATTGACATCTGCCTACTCAGTCTTTCCCAACCATGGGATTAAAGTCCCCTATCGATATATTTTGAAGGTGATTGACCGTTACGGAAACGTTTTGGAAGATAATTCCAATGCTCAAAAGGAAGAGGTCTTATCGGCGCAGACAGCGTATATAATGGTCAATATGATGCAGTCGGTAATTGAAAATGGCACCGGACGGGCGGCGCGCTGGCTGGGCTTTACCCGCCCTGCCGCAGGCAAGACCGGAACTTCGGATGCCTTCTGCGACAACTGGTTCATCGGTTTTACTCCGCAGATAACTACCGGCGTATGGGTCGGCTTTGATGACAAGACCTCTATCGGCAAGAATCAAACCGGCGGCGCCAATGCCCTGCCGGTCTGGACGGCCGTCATGAAAGCGGCACACGACACTCTGCCGATTGTCGATTTTGAAGTCCCGGAGGGGATTGTCTTCCTGGATGTCTGCCTTAATTCCGGAAAACTGGCGACAAATCGCTGCATTGAAGTGCGTCGGGAAGTGTTCAAAGCTTCCGATACTCCGAGCGAAACCTGCCCGGTTCATCCCTCCAAAGGGCTGTATGTAGGTCCCTCGGTCAAAGACAACTTCCTTATCCCCGAAGACAGCGCCGACATTTATCATTTTTGACAGCCGTTCATCCCCTTTCCATCTACGATGGTCAGTTAGGTCTTGACAGCAAATTCCGGGCGATATATTATTGACAAACTGCCGGAGTGGTGAAACTGGTAGACGCAGAGGACTCAAAATCCTCCGATGGCAACATCATGTCGGTTCGATTCCGACCTCCGGCATTTTCAATCGAGATAAAATCCACGCAAATCTCTAAATTAGCAGGGAAAGTACTAACGCCGATAGTCGCTCTCTGCATCTGGACAGTATAGCTTGATAATACCAGTCCTACGGAATCGTTCTGTTGCCCGATTTTTTTGCCGACTACCGGAGACTTCTCTTATAGAACAAAGCGGATAGTTTTGGTGGTATATATCAAAATATCTGCCTGGCGGGCGCAAATATCGATTGACAGACCGATTTATCTATTATTATATTGCAATAAATCAGAAAAGTCAGAATTTCCAGAAATATGTTGGAAAGACAATATTACACCACCTCCCAGGCCGCCAGACTGCTGGCAGTGTCTCCTGACACTGTCTTGCGATGGGTCCGGCAGGGGAAGATTTCATCATATAATACTCCTGGAGGGCATTCCCGTATTCCCCGGGAAGCGGTGGAACAGATGCTACACTCTCCGCAACAGCCTGTTTCTCGAACGGAGCCGCCCGTTCTCCCCTACCATTACTGCTGGGAGTTTTATGGCGACAAGGGAGAAATAAAGCCGGCCTGCCGGGAATGTGTGGTCTATCGCAGCCGCGCCCGTCGCTGCTATGAAATGCGGGATATCCCTGAGCAGTTTGGGCATCTTAAGCTGCACTGTCACTCCGACTGTAACGCCTGTGACTATTATGAGAAAGTGCGCGGACAGGGAACGTCGGTACTACTGGTCACCCGCAACCGTCACCTGCGGTACTCAATGCTCAGTGAAGCCAGGAAAGCCGATATTATTGTGCGGGGGGCATCGGACGAATACGAGTGTGCCACAATTCTGGATGAATTCAGGCCTGATTATATAGTTCTTGACGGCACTTTTGGCCGTAAGCGAATTCAGGATATCTGCCGCCATCTGAGCAGCGACAAGCGGATACCTTTTACCAAGATTATACTTACCTCGAGAGAAGATTTCAACAAAGACTGTTTTGAAGGCCGCATATTTTGCTGGATTGAAAAGCCTTTTACATTTGCCCAGCTGCGCTGCTGCCTGGGCCAGGCGGAGTAATCGTGATAAGGAGGATGCTGAGCAGATAACAAAGAGATTACATAAAAAATTGACCCGATGAATTCTGTTGACAAGCTGCTTCACCGGGTCAAAAACGGGTGAAGAATCCCTCCCGTGAAGAAGGGTCTCCGTCCCTGAAACTTAAAAATACTGCTTTACTTTGA
>JBFMEF010000077.1 GCA_040753495.1 Candidatus Zixiibacteriota bacterium | reverse complement strand
TATCGGGAGCAATCTGCTTCTCTATTTGGCGCCCCGGTACCCTCAATACCAGTTTGTAAATCTGGACTGCCTCACTTATGCGGGCAATCTCACTAATCTGAAGGCGATTGAGAATCTGCCCAATTATCGCTTTGAAAAGGTCGATATCTGCGATTTTGAAAGTCTTAAGCGCTCCTTTGAGCGATACCAGATTGACGGGATAATTCATCTGGCGGCGGAGTCACATGTTGACCGCTCCATCACCGGACCGGCCGCTTTTATCCAAACAAATGTGATAGGCACATTCAATCTCCTGGAACTGGTTCGGGAAAGAGCGGCGGCAGGAATGTCGATACGGTTCCACCATGTATCTACCGATGAAGTTTACGGTTCGCTGGAGGAGCAGGGGTATTTCACGGAGGCGACACCGTACAATCCCAACTCCCCGTACTCGGCGTCAAAAGCGGCCAGCGACCACCTGGTGCGGGCTTATCACAAGACTTACGGCATTGATGCCGTCACCACCAATTGCTCAAATAATTATGGTCCATATCAATTTCCGGAGAAATTGATACCTTTGATGATTCGCAATGCCCTGGCGGGAATTCCGCTGCCGGTTTATGGTGACGGTGGCAATATTCGCGACTGGCTTTATGTGGAGGACCATTGCCGGGCTATCGACCTGGTGTTTCATAAAGGGAAAGCCGGTTTGACTTACAACATCGGGGGACTTAACGAAGTCCGCAATATCGACCTGGTTCATCTCATCTGCCGGATTCTTGACAGTCTGGTGGGGGGAGAGCCAAAAGAGAGGTTGATTACGTTCGTTAAAGACCGCCCCGGTCATGACCGCCGCTACGCTATCGACGCCTCCTTCATTCAAAAGCAACTGGGATGGAAACCGCAGTATAGTTTTGAAGATGGTATTAGGAAGACAGTGCAATGGTATCTGGATAATGAGCAATGGCTGAACGACTGTGTCAGCGGGGATTATCTGCAGTACTATCAAAAGATGTATCAAAACCGTTAGGGAAATCAATGCAAACTGAAGTTCGCAAAGGAATAATACTTGCCGGCGGAAGCGGCAGCCGGTTGTACCCGGTGACGCAGGTCGCCTGCAAACAACTGTTGCCGGTCTATGACAAACCGATGATTTATTATCCGCTGTCCACCCTTATGCTTTTCGGCATAACCGAGATTCTGCTGATTTCGACCCCCAAAGATATCCCCCAGTTTCAGAGTCTCTTAGGGAACGGAAATCACCTTGGCTTAAATATCTCCTACAAGATTCAAGAGAAACCGTCCGGTATCGCGCAAGCCTTTATCATTGGAGAAGAGTTCATTGGAGACGACAATGTCGTCCTGATTCTGGGCGATAATATCTTCTATGGTGTGTATGACTTTCTTCGGCACGCCCGGCAGTTTCAGGGCGGGGCATTGGTCTTTGGATACTATGTTGGCGACCCGCAGAGATACGGCGTGGTAGAATTTGATGAGGTCGGCAGGGTGGTCTCGATTGAAGAAAAGCCGAAACAGCCCAAATCGAATTACGCCGTGACCGGGCTCTATATTTATGACAGCCGGGTTGCCGAAATCGCCCGTAACCTCAAGCCTTCCGGCAGGGGAGAACTGGAAATTACCGATGTCAATATAGCGTATCTCGAAAGAGGGTCGTTGCGGGTGGAGAAATTAGGCCGGGGCATAGCCTGGCTCGATACCGGCACGCATGAGAGTATGCTCGATGCCGCCAATTTCATTTCGACGATTGAGAAACGCCAGGGGCAGAAAATCGCCTGCCTTGAGGAGATTGCCTACCGGATGAGGTTCATAAACCGCCAGCAGATGGTGGCGCTGCTGGAGAGGGTGGCGGAAAATGACTACAAAAAATACCTGCTCGAGGTAACCAGAGAAGTTGATGGCTTATAGAAAAATTCTGGTGACCGGCTGCCGGGGCCAATTGGGGCGAGATTTAATCCGGATGCTTGAAAATTCCTTTCAGGTCAGCGGTATTGACATAGAGGATATCGATATCCTGGATAGCCGCCGGCTGGAGATATTCATTCTAAAGGCGGCGCCGGATGTTGTCATTCATACGGCTGCCTATACCGATGTTGACGGGTGCGAATCTAATCCGGAGTTGGCGATGGCAGTCAACTGCGCCGGAGCCGAAAATGTAGCGCGCGCCTGCCGCGCCGCCAAGGCCAAAATGATTCTCTATTCCACTGACTATGTTTTTGATGGTCTCAGCGCGACTCCCTATACCGAGGACGATATCCCGGCGCCTCAGACCATTTATGGGAAGAGCAAATGGGAAGGTGAAAGGGCTGTATCCCGAACAATTGAGAATAATGCCATCTTGAGAATTGCCTGGGTATATGGGTATCATGGGAAAAATTTCGTGAAGACCATGATGAAATTGGGAAAGAAGCAGATTCATGCCCGCAAGAACGGTGAGAATCCGCCGCCTTTGAAAATTGTCGATGACCAGTTCGGCAATCCCACCTGGACTGAGGATGTGGTTCGCCAGACGCAGATTGTCCTGGAAAAAGATTTGACCGGGGTCTATCATGCCTCATCTGAAGGAACAGTGTCGTGGTATCAGTTTGCCTCTGATATCTTCAGGCTTCTTAATATGCCGGTCAGACTGGCGCCCTGCAGTACCGAGGAATATCCGCGGCCGGCGCCAAGGCCCAGATACTCATCGCTGGAAAACGCCGCTTTAAAAAAACTCGGACTGAATCTTATGCCGCATTATGATAAATCTCTGGAAAATTTCTTGAATAGTTATGGAGCGAGGCTTCTGAATGAAATCACAGATTGACGGAGTCATTATTAAAGAACTGAAGCAGTTTGATGACCGTCGGGGCTGGCTGGTGGAACTCTTTCGTAACGATGAACTGAGTTTGGAATATCATCCGGTGATGGCATACATTTCCTCGACCCGACCCGGCGTGGCGCGGGGACCGCATGAGCATGTCGCTCAGGCCGACTACTTCTGCTTCTTAGGCCCCTCGACTTTCCGTCTCTATCTCTGGGACAACAGGACGAATTCAAAAACCTATGGAGTTCATTTTACGGTTGATGTCGGCTCCGAGAATAAAGCGGCAGTGTTAATCCCTCCGGGAGTTGTGCATGCTTACAAAAATATCGGCAATGTCGACGGGATAGTATTCAATGCCCCCAACCGGCTTTATGCCGGCTCTGGCAGGAAAGAGCCGGTCGATGAGATAAGACACGAAGACGACCCCAATTCAGCCTTTAAGATTGAAGACTGAAGACGATTTGCCCGGGTCCTTATCAGAAACTGTTTTCGACCGATATCTAATTTAACGATATGAACTTAATCGGGAATATAATCTCCTTTATGCCGGGCGTTGCCTTCTGGCTCGGAAGAGTGAATTGATGGCGACCTCGGTTTCATCGGAAGCGAAAGTAATCGCCAAGCACTCGGCGGTTTATGGGCTTTCCAGCGTGCTCGACCGGGCGGTCAGTTTTCTCATGCTTCCGGTCTATACCCGCTTCTTGACCCCGGCCGATTACGGCATCATGGAGCTTCTCTATATGACGTCAAGCGTCATCTCACTCGTGGTCGGACTGGGGTTGGAATCGGCCGTCAACAGATTCTATTTCGATTACGCCACGGAGGAGGAACGAAAGAAAGTTGTCAGCAGCGCCATGGTCGGATACGGCGGCCTCATTCTCCTTGTCATTGGCGCTATCATTCCTTTCTCCGGATATCTGGCGGAGCTGATACTTGATTCACGCGAACACACCGATCTCTTTATGGTCTCGCTTAGCTCCCTGGCATTTGGAATGGTGCTTCCGATTTTCTTCGCTTACATTCGGGTGCAGCAAAAGTCGGTTCAGTATCTGACCGCCAAGGTCTCCGCGACCGTGGCAACACTGGGGCTGAACATCTATTTTGTGGTTTATGCTAAGTTAGGTGTTATGGGCATACTGCTCTCAACTCTCATAGTCACGCTGCTTTCCCTGCTGGTGCTGGGGATATTGATTTTACGCAAGGTGGGGCTCAAGTTCAATTTTGGATTGATGAAAGAGATGATTCGATTTGGCATGCCTCTGATTCCATCTAATATTTCAGCCTATATCGTTCATTCCTCCGACCGGTACTTTGTGAAAGAGTATGTCGATATGACTGCCACCGGGTTGTACTCTCTCGGATATAAGTTCGGAACGCTGGTAAATCAGTTTGTGACCTCGCCTTTCATTCAGATTTGGAGTCCGCGGCGGATGGAATATTTCGGCAAGGAAGGTTATGAGCGGATATATGCCCGGATATTCACTTATTTCTGCGCCGTGAGCCTCTTTGTGGGGCTCTTGATATCGCTTCTTTCCAAAGAAGTAATCTACTTCATGGCCGCGCCAGCTTTTCAATCGGCATATAAGGTGGTTCCTATCATAGTCCTGGCTCATATCATATTTTCCTTCCATTACCATTTCAATGTCGGAATCCTGATGAAGAAAGCGACCAAGTATATCGCCTATGTAAACATTTCCAACGGCATCCTGAATCTGATTCTGAATTTCATCATGATAAAGTACTGGAGCATCTGGGGCGCCGCTATCGCCACCCTTATCTGCTTTATATTCAAGGTCTCCATGACCTATTACTATTCTAACCGTTTCTACAAGATTCAGATGGAATGGCTGCGAATCACGGTTCTCTTTGCCACTTCTATCGCCCTCTACTTTGCGGGGACTTTTATTGAAACCGGAAACCTTTATGCCGATATCGGAACCAAGGCGGCGCTGGGATTCAGTTTCCCGCTGCTACTCTATCTGCTCCGGTTCTTTAATGCCGAAGAGATAAAGAGATTCAAACAGATTATTAAGACCAGGAGTTTGAAATTCAGCTGATATGCCCGACCTGTTACAACCTATCGCCAGGCATCTGATTTTTCCGCTTCAGTCGTGGTACGAAGGAAGCAGCGCCCCGCGTTATCTGCGGGAGATGGAGAAAACACAGTATCTCTCTCCGTCCGAACTTAAAGAACTTCAGGCGAAACGGCTAAGAAAACTTCTCCGGCACGCCTACCAGAACTGCTCCTTTTACAAGCAACGATTTGACCGGTGCGGTTTCCATCCGGATAATTTTTCAGGCGCGGATGACCTTCTCAAAATCCCGGTCCTGACCAAGGAGGATATTCAGCAGCACAAGGAAGAGATGAAGGCGCAGAATTTTGCGGAATCGGACCTGATTCCGAACAAAACCGGTGGTTCTACCGGTCGCCCGCTCTATTTCTATCTGGATAAAGAGCGCTCCTTCTCCCGGAAGGCGGCAACCTTCCGTCATAACCGCTGGGCCGGCTGGGAAATCGGGATGAAAACGGCGGCAATCTGGGGACATCGGGAAGATATTGCCGGATTGGCCGGATTGAAGAGCAAGATTCGCAATTTCCTGTTGGACCGTCGAATCATACTGGATACGTCAAGCATTACCCGGGAGAAGCTGGTGTCATTCAAAGCGGAACTGAAGGCATATCGACCGGATGTCTATATCGCCTATGCCAACTCCATGTATCTCTTCGCCCGCTTTCTCAACGAGACCGGCTCGCAAGACCATCATCGTCCCCGGAGTATTATCACTTCGGCCGAGGTATTGGAAGCCCAGCAGCGGGCGCTAATCGAAAAAGTCTTTGACTGCCGGGTTTTTGACCGTTACGGCTCGCGGGAGACCAGCGTTATCGCCTCCGAGTGCAGTTCCCACAAGGGATTACATATCGGGGCGGAAGCCTTTATGGTGGAATTTGTCAAAGACGGCAAACCGGTCGCGCCGGGCGAACTCGGCAAAATAATCATTACCGACCTGCTCAATTCTGGAATGCCATTTATTAGATACCAGATTGAAGATGTCGGCATACCGGCCGGGGAGGTCTGCACCTGCGGAAGGGGGCTGCCGCTAATGAAAATGGCGGCAGGACGGATGACTGATTTTCTGGTTACCCCCGAAGGGAAACTGATATCGGGGGCATCCTTGACCATCTATCTGATTGCCAATGCGCCCGGGGTGGCCCAGGCGCAGCTGATTCAGGAGACCGTCAATCGCGTGGTCTTTCGGATTGTCAGGGGCGATGGTTTTGGCGAAAATTCTCTCGCCTTTTTTGAAAGAGAGATTCCCCGGTTCTTCGGTCCTTCCGTAAAGTATGAGATAGAGTTTGTCGAAAATATACCGGTAGAATCTTCCGGCAAGTATCGTTTCAGTATCTCTAAAGTTGACCCGGCGGAAATGTTCTGAAACTATTGGCTGGCGGAATTGTTAAGGGTAAGCCGTAGTAGAATTCCGGATATGGTAAGCATATCAATAATTCGGGCTTCTGGTATCGTATGTAGGCATATTGATAATACCAATTAAATGGAGTAGAAATGATATCTAAAGGCAAGCTCGGAATAATCGGCGGTATGGGTTCGGTGGCGGCGGCATATTTTTTCAAGCGACTGGTGGAGCTGACTCCCGCGACCACTGACCAGGATTATGTCGAAACCTTTATACATAATAACACGGCAATTCCTGACCGCACTCAGGGAATTCTGTATGGCGGACCGACCCCGGCGCCGGAGTTGCATCGCTCCGTAAAGATTCTCAATGAAATGGGGGCAGATTATATCGTAATCGCTTGCATGACGTCGCATTACTTCATTCCGGAGTTACAGAAACAGTCCCGGGCGGTTATTATCGATGGAATAGCGGAAACTGTTCGCTTCGTGGCAACCGTCCATCCATCGATTAAATCGGTCGGCATTCTGGCTTCGACCGGAAATATCAAGATGTCTCTTTTTCAGGACAAGTTTCGCGCCGCCGGTATCAAGCCGCTGGTCTTTGATGACCAGGACCAGGAGACCTATTTTATGGAGCCGATTTACCGCGAATGGGGCATCAAAGCGGGACATATAACCGGCAAACCGCGGGAGCGCTTTCTGCAAGGCGCCCGGAAGTTAATCGACGCCGGCGCCGAGGCTATTATCGGCGGATGCTCCGAAGTTCCCCTGGTTCTCAAACCGACCGACTTTGGAGTCCCGCTGGTCGATTCCATTGATATCCTGATAAACGGCGCTATCAGCCGCTGCCTGGGAAAAGATTCGGTGGCGACACAGATTCATCAGCAAAAATAGGCAATCAAAATGGCTAAAGGGTACAGACTGCTAATCGGAAGTATCGGCGATGATTCCCATTCCGTGGGGATGGCTCTTCTGACGCTCGCCTTCAGAGAAGCAGGCTTTAGAGTTAAGAACCTGGGAATTCTCAATCAGCTGGATGATTTCTTCCGGGCTGCCGGCGATCACGATGCCATATTTGTCTCCTGCATGAACGGCCATGTGGAGATGTTTCTGGATGATTTCCCCGCCAAACTGGCGGCGTTTAATCTCGGACAGGCGCAGCCGCGGGTATGGTACCTGGGGGGAAATCTATCGGTCAAGGAAGGGAATGAGACGGTTGTCAGAAGATATCTGAAGATGGGGTTTGATTTTGTCGCTCCCAAACCTCTTTCCTGGAACGCCATTATGGAGCAACTGCTGCGAGATTTCACCAATAAAGGTATTCATCCCAGGGAAATCAGCGACAGGGAGGAGAATAATATCCCGGATATCCCGCTTCTGGAGACGGTCACCGATGAGCCGCTGACTGATGAAGAATTCAATTTGCTGAGAAAAGAAGTGCTTGATTCCTGGCATACCGGAAGCCAGGTATGGATGGCTGATGTCAAAAAAAATCATTCGGATAAAGCCAAGAACCTGCATGAATTGATTGTCAGACGCCAAAGCAGCCAGGGGGCGCCACTGGTGCAGCCGCGCACCGGCGTTTCGCATACCAGTGACGAAATCGCCATTTTGAAACATCTGCGCACTAACGGCCTGGAGATATCATCGATTCAGCTGGATGCCGCCAGTCGGAAAAATATGTATCATAAGGCGGAAGAAGGGGTGCTGC
Organism: Candidatus Zixiibacteriota bacterium; assembly: GCA_040753495.1. Taxonomy (NCBI): domain Bacteria; kingdom Pseudomonadati; phylum Candidatus Zixiibacteriota; species Candidatus Zixiibacteriota bacterium. The sequence goes on along the minus strand of JBFMEF010000077.1, from coordinate 13,945 downwards.
GCACTGAGAAAGGGAAGACATCTTTTTTGAATGGTTATCCGATTCCGGTGCACGGTGTCCGGGGCGTGGAAGAGATTCTTCAGGCGATAGAAACCCCCTTTCAGATTCGCGCCGGCTCACCGGACCATCGGCTGGTCTATGAAATAGGCCTGGCCGGCGGCACCACTTCAGTTGAAGGCGGTTTTATCTGCTATCTGTACCCCTATGACAAGCATACTTCGCCGGTGACCTGCCTTAAATACTGGAAATATGTCGATAAACTGGCGGCGTTATATGACCAGAAATACAATATCAAAATAAACCGCGAATATTTTGGACCGCTGACCACCAGCCTGATTGAACCGTCAATTGCCATAGCGATTAATATCGTTCAGGCGATTCTCTCGGCGAAATCGGGAGTCAAATGTATAAGCGTCGGTCTGGCTGAACAGGGAAATCGCTCGCAGGATATTGCCGCTATCAGAATTCTCGATATGATGACTCGTCGTTATCTGGCGAAACATGGCTTCGGTGACTGCACTGTCTCGACGGTTTATCATCAGTATATGGCGGCTTTCCCCAACGATATCAATAAGGCGCGAGACCTGATTTTCAATTCATCCATTACTGGAACGCTTGCCGGTTCCACCCGTTTTCTCACCAAGACACCGGTAGAGTCGATACATATTCCGACCAAAGAAGACAATGCCGATGGTCTTCGTCTGACCCACGCCGGAATTAAAGCCGCCAAAGACACTCCCTTTAACCGGGAGCAGGTTTTACTGGAAATGAAAATGCTGGAAAAGCAGGTCGCCGGCGTGATGGAAACCATTGAGCTTCTGGGGCAGGGTTCGGTTGCCCGGGGCGCGCTGCGGGCTTTTCTGCAGGGAATACTCGATATCCCCTTCTCACCCAGTATATATAATCGCAGCCGCTTAATCACCGCCCGCGACAGCGATGGGGCGATTCGGTTTGTCAACCCGGAAGCGATGCCTTTTGATACAGCCACCAAGGAATTCCATCTCGGGAAGATTCATCAGCGGATGGTACGGGAGCGTCTTACCCGGCCGTCTCAGATTATCGAGAAAGACCTGACCCGTGTCTGGAAGAATGATTTTCTCCGCTGGCCCCTGGATGGGACATACCTGAATTAGAATCGCGGCCGCCATCGGGTCAGCCTCATCGCCAAATCTGCGCAAACTACCTGTCAACAAAAAGGCGGTTGAATAATTCAAAGGCGAGAAGGTCCGCAATGGTGAAGAAGGCATTGGCGCCCTTCCGTTGCCGCTCGAGTATTCTCTCAATTCCTTCGCGGCGATAATAGCCGCGGCGGAAAGTCTTTTCGTCCAGCAGAATCTCTTCAAAATAGTTGCGCACTCTTTTGTCAGCGCGGTACCATTGGCTGAAATGGGCGTAATTTCGCATGTTGTAGAACTGAATTCGCCCCTGGCTGAGCCGTTCCCCATAATGTTTAAAACGCTCCATATAACCGCGGAGTTTTCGTTTCCAGGGCGAGGGCACGCTGTACAGGTCAACGCCGGTGGCCTGATATGGGACCCGTGCCAGGTCGGGGAGTTTAGCCTTGAAGTACTCGGTCATCAGGATGCGGGATAATTTCAGGCGAACTGGAATCTTTATAAAGAAATCAACCAGGGTATCATCGGCTAAGGGAAAATGGTCGTGCCAGATAAAACGGTTGCAGTCAACCAGATTCATATGACGTCCCAGCCGATTCTTAATGAAAAATACATCCTTCTGGTTACAGAACCACTCTGACACAGATTCCTGCCGTTTGAACTCTTCGGCGATTCCCGGAAGGTAGTCATCCCGAAAGAAAGCGGCTACGTTATCGCTGAACATGTCGTAATGCTCATCACCCACCAGGTCGCCCCAGAGGGAGCGTCGAAGGTTCTGAAGTTTCTCATCGAATGATATATCGCGGACAATATCCAGCGCCTTAAAATAGGGGGAGCCGAAATTTGTCGGTCCACCGAAAATGCCGTTGAGGAATGCCGTTGATTTTGGCGGCAGGTGATACTCACGGCTGACTCCGAGCAGACCGGCGGGACCGGTATTATTCATCCCCTCACTCAAGAAAACAAATCTCTCGGCAAATTCCGCCAGCCAGCGCGGCTGCATTTCGATAAAACGGTAATGTTTCAAATTGAGCGTCCGCGCCACCTGGCGCGCCACTTTATGGTCCAGACAGTTTTTCTTTCCATGCGTGAAGGCATGCGGCTCTTTTCCGGCCTGAATCGTATGGCTCAATATAAAGCGGGAGTCAAGACCGCCGGAAAGCGGAATGGCAATCTCTTCGGCGCCCTCGATTCGTTTATGGATTATGGCGCGAAAGAGCGAATCCATCTCATCCACGAACTCCGGTACCGTTTGCGTCGATTCTTCGCCATATCTATAATCCCAATATTTTTTGAACCCGATCTGGGAGCGGTCAAATCTGATGATATGCCCCCCGCGCAGATGCTTGACATGCTTAAAAAAAGTCTTATCTCCAAGGGGATAACCGTAGTTAAAAAAATTGGCGAGGCAGTTCATATCTAATTCCCGCGGAAAATCGGGAAATGCCAGAAACGCCTTCATCTCCGTGGAAAAAAAGAAAAATCTCTCATTTTCAAAATAGTGGAGCTGTCGATGGCCAAAGCGGTCATTACAGATAACGGCAGTCCGGTTCTTGTTGTCAAAAACGGCGACATTGAAGGAGCCGTCAATTTTCTCGGGAAGCGCTTCGGGGAAATGGCGAAAGATTTCAATCAATCTTGCCGCTTTTTGTTTTGTCGGAGCGGCCAATTCGGCTTTCACATTCTTCCAACCATATATGAAACCGGAAAAAGCGGCGGCGGCATCCAATTCTCCGTTGTAAGTTAATTTCTGTTCCCCCGCGAAAGGGATCGAAATCTGCCCCAGGGCAAACCAATCATCAAGGTGCAGGTCGGAGGTGTAATCGCTGTTATGCGCCAAACGCGAGAGCATCCCCTCCAGCAGGAAGCGGTTCTCCTCGCGATTAGTGTCGCGCTTGCGTATCAGTCCAAATATACCGGGCATATAATTTACCTCATCGAATTCTTTGAGTTAAGCGGCATTAGATTAAGAAATTATTGGAAATTTATCGAGTCTTTTCCGCAACTGAACAAACAAGCCGTTCACCCTTCCGGTTCAGCGAATTTAAATACGCTCAAATCTGCGCTTTTTAATATTTTGTTTTGTACGATAGGAAATTTTCGTTGACAAAATAAGTCCGGAATCATAATTTCGCTAAGCCTGGAGCCCTTGGGCATCCGGGCAACCCTCACAGCGCCGTTATCATGGGGATGGCGGCGGGATACTTGCGCAGTCATACTTGCCGGAGTTATGCACAATTTATTAGAGGCCGGGAGTCGGCGCTTAAAGATTGAATTGGGGCTTAGTTAGACGATACAAGGAGGTTTACTTGCGCAGATTAATCTTGCCTGCGGCATTGATGATATTTCTTTGCCTGCCGCATATTGCCGGAGGGGAAGCGCTGGAACTTGTTTCCGGCGGCAGCAACGAAAGCGGGGCAACCTTACTGAATCCCGGTGAAGTCTTGCTAAAATGGACTGCCCCGGGTGACGATGGCTACAGCGGCAGAGCCAGCAGCTATGAACTCCGTTACCAATTGCGCACCAAAGGTCCCCTTGATACGGAGTTGGAATGGATTCAGGGGATCCGGGTTATTGGAGAACCGACACCTTCGGCGGCCGGTCGGACCGATTCCATCCTGTTGACTGGATTGCCGTACGGCGAAAGATACTATTTCTGTATCTGGGCTTATGATGAAGTCGGAAATGCGTCCCCCCTTTCCAATTCCCCGATGGTTATGGTGCAGGACAGTTTTAACTGCTCTTATCTGCCGGGGGATGTCAACGGTAACGGCGTGGTAAATATGCTCGATGTCTCTTATCTTATAACATTTATTTATAAAGATGGTCCGGCGGCAATTCCGGCTGTCGCCGGTGATGTTGATGGCTCTCTGAGTGTAAATATTCTGGATGTCTCGTATCTGACGCGTTACCTGTATCGAGACGGTGATAAACCGGTCTGCCGCGACTGACCGGCAATTAGAAGAATTGACGGTTGTTCCGTTTTTCTATATTTCATCTTTGGGGGAGATTCCTTATCTTACATAATCGTAATAACTTAAGATTTTATCATTGATGAAATCTTTTCGCTGATTGACGATATTACCAGAAGTAAGGAACACTATCCTCATGAGCCATAGAAATCTGAAAATAGTCCTCGCCATTTCTCTTGTGGGCAACCTCTTTGCCGTTTACGCCGCGATAAAAGCGCTGGAATACCGCAGGCATATCAACGAATTTCTTTACAAATATACCTATGTCGTGGAAGAATTTTCGGGGAGGAAGAATTTCGCACATGCCAATCGCCAGTTGCTTGAAGAAGGCACAAATGAGAGGCGGGTGGTCTTTTTGGGGACTCAGGTGACAGCGGGATGGGACCTGGAGCGGTATTTCCCGGAGATAGACGCCGTTAATCGGGGTATCAGCGGTCAAAGGATGGCTGGGTTCCTGCTTCGTTTCCGGCCCGATGTCGTGGAACTTGCCCCTCGGGCAGTTGTTATAGAATTCAGCTCTTACAGTTTCAGACCGGAAAACAGCATCGAGGAACTGCAGGACTATCTGATTACTTTGGCGGATATTGCCCTCTATCACAAAATTGAGCCGATTTTGAGCACCATAATACCTGTCGGAAGCGATTTTGAGATGGAGGAAAGTGATGATTACATGATAATGGACAGCATCGCTTTATTTAACAACTGGCTTTCTAATTATTGTCAGGACAACAAGTTAAGGTTACTCGATTATGGCGCCGCGGTTGCCGATTCATCCAGATTTCTCAGCGACCGATACCGCGCCGGACATATTATCCTAAATGATTCCGGTTACGCTCGTATATCAGAGTTGACAGGCAGTGTTTTGAGGGAAATTTTGAACCATGCCGACTGAGCCGGCATATAATAGCCATCAGCGGGTTTTTTAAGCATTTTGATTTTTAAGGAGCTTGAAATGAAACCAATCGTTGTCGTCATATTAGTGGTCTCGATTATAGGCAATCTTATTGGAGCCTATATCTTCTACAAGGCGCTGAAACTTCGAGAAGAAGTGAAGATGTTCCAGCGATATCATCAGGACCTCAAAGAAAAATACGAAGAGACCAAAGCCGACTTTCCCGGTTTATCGGTCTATGCCGAAGACAATAAGCGGCTATTGAACTCCACCACTCCGGAAGAGCGAAAACAGATGACAGTGATGTACGGAGCGTCGATTACCAAGTATTTCGACCCGGAGAAGTTTCTTCCCGGAAAGAAAGTTATTAATAGAGGCATCGGCTCACAGGTCGGATATCAACTGGTGACCCGTTTTCATTCTGATGTACTTCAATTGGGACCCGGTCAAGTGGTACTAAAACTATGTTCGGGGAATTTCTATCCTGAGTACAGCCTGGATGAAAACTGGGACCTTTATGAAGCGATGATACTTATGGCGCAGTCGCATGGCATCAAGCCGTTGCTGGCAACCGTTATTCCGGTTACGCGCTCCGGCGAAAGATTCGAGAATTACAGCGTAACGGCGAAGATTGTCGAATTTAATAACCGGATAAAGGATTACGCCCGCAAGAACAAACTTCAGGTAATTGACTACTATGGCGCCATGGCTGACAATGACGGGTTTCTTCCGGATAGCCTTGCTCGCGACCAGATTCATCCCAACGACAAAGGGTGTGTGGTGATGGCGAATGCGTTGACGCCGGCTCTTAACTGAGTCGCGATCAATAACTGGGAGGCAGCTATTCAGATACGTCCCACTGATTTGACAGAGGAGAACCGCGTCCTATGAAACGGGTTCTCTTCGTTTGTTACGCTTTTCCCCCCATGGCGGCAGTGGGCGCCCAGAGGATAGTCAATTTTTGCAAGTTTCTGCCTCGCTGGCAGTGGCAGCCGGTCGTCTTAACGGTCAAAGGCGGGGTGAACAGTTCCTGGGATGCCTCACCTCTCGAGCAGATTCCTGAGACAATCATTTACCGCTCGCGGACTTTTGAGCCATTCGCCCGGCGGGAAGTAGCGACCTCCAGCCGTCCGATATTCAAACCGGAAGAGCACTCGATGCAACCGGCAAAAAATGTTAAACTGAGCCTCTGGCGTCGTATTAAGCGTTTTATTCGGCTTCTTATGACTGTTCCTGACTCCAATATTTTCTGGGTGCCGTTCGGGGTAATGACCGGCTTAAAAGCGGTTCGGCGGGAGAAGATAGATATTATCGTTTCATCGTCGCCGCCGGTTTCGGGACATATCATTGCGTCAATTCTATCGCGACTTACCGGAAAACCTCATATAGTTGACTTCAGAGACCTCTGGACACTGAATCATGCGTACGCCAAACGGAATTACCCGGCGCTTTTCCGAAAGTATGACCGCTTCTGGGAGAAATTTGTCCTGAAGCATGCGGTCGGAGTAACGACCGCCTCGCCCGGCTTTTCCCGCCAGATGGAGCCTCACCTTGAGGGAAGACTGCGGGGGAAGATAACGACGATAACTAACGGCTTCGATTATAAAGAATTTTCATCACTGCCAGAGATACGTCCGTCGGATAGAAGGCAACTCCGATTCCTGTACAGCGGTTCTCTCTATGGCGATTTCAATCCGGTCTTCTTCCTGAAAGTCCTCTCCCGCTGGATGACCGCGAAAGGTATTGCGCCCGACAAAATCCGGGTCGATTTTTATGGAAATCATGATTATGATTATACGGAGCTTCTGAAACAGTTGCATCTTCAAGAGACAGTATCGTTTAACGGCTTCAAGCCCCGCCAAGAGCTGGTGCCGCTTCTGCTTCAGGCTGACTATCTGCTTCTTCTTCTGGGATTTAATGAAGAAAGTAAAAACGTTATCCCGGCAAAGCTTCTGGAATACTTGGCGTCGGGGGCTAAGATTCTGGCGCTGGCGCCGGAAGGAGTAACCACCTCCATTATTAGACGCTACCAGGCTGGGGAGTGCCTTACTGAGCCAGATGAAAATCTACTTGCCGAGATTCTGAATCGTATATTATTGGAGTGGGAGAATAATCCCTCCAGGAATAGAGGATTTCGCTACATTGAAGAATTTGACCGGGAAAAGCTGGTGGGCAATCTGGCGCAATTGCTTGATAAAGTAACCCAAACGACTGAATTGGCCGAATAATTGAATATCGAATGGACAATCAGGATTTCCGATGGCTGAAATAAATCTCAATAGCGGCGCCCGGCAGTTGATTACCAACCGACACCTGCTCTGGTCCGGGTTGGTCTTCCTGGCGCTCGTTTTCGGGGTTTTGACCGCCTTTGTCAAACCAATGATGCTGGTGGTCGGAATTATCGGCATCACCTGTGTTGTCCTGATGTTCAAGTACGACTATTTCGGGTTGATTGTCTATCTTCTGGTATTTCTGCTCCGTCCCGGGGAGACTTATCCGGCATTGGCAAAGGTGCGGCCCGAACTGCTGGTAGGGGCGGCCCTTTCCTTTTTGACTCTTATAAAGAATAAGTATAAATATGGAACCTTCACCATTCCCGACAGTCGCTTGAACATAGATTTCCTGCTGATACTGGCGGCGATGGCGGCCTCGTTTATTCTTTCGTCCTGCAAGGACTGCACCAAGAATGCCATCATCGATATGGTCAAATTGGGGGTTTTTTACCTGATGATAATTCTCCAGGTGAACACCAAGAAAAGAATGGAAATCTTTATCTGGCTGTTTCTGGTCATTAACGCCAAGCTGGCGGTCGATATCATGCGTGGCTATTTTGGGGGGCAGGCGGTGGTCAAGGGAGACCTGAGCCGGGCCTCAGGCGGCAACTCGACTATGGATAATTTTAACGGTATCGCCATCACCATGAATACCCTGATTCCTTTTGCCTACTTCTATATGGTGCAGTATAAGGAAGTTTGGAAGAAGATTCTGATGGTCGTGATGACCGGTATTTTCGTTTATACTATGATTATCACCGGTTCGCGCGGCGGATTTCTCGGTTTCGTGGGGATACTGGGCTGTATCTGGTGGTTTTCCAAGAAGAAACTGGCGATGGGGATTGTCATTTTAATGATTCTTGTTGTCGGCTGGTCATTCCTTGGCGATGCCACCAAGGAGAGATATAGATCGATTTTTGCTGACGAACTGGATGAGTCATCGCAGGGACGAATCAATTCCTGGATGGATGGTTTGGCGCTTTTTGCATTGAGGCCGATTGCCGGAGTGGGAGCGGGGGCGTTTGCCACGGCGCGGATGGAGAACTTTGGCATCTTTTTAAGTCCTCATAGTCTATATATTCAGGTCATTGCCGAACTGGGACTGTTTGGCATTATTGTCTATTTCATGTTCTTTCGAGATATTTTCCGATTGAATATGCGCAATGTGCGGGATATCCGGAGATATGGATTACCGGCCGAGGAACTCTCTCCGCTCAGCAAGGGGATTGTGGTTTCGGCCATTTCTCTGCTGATTACCGGGCTATTTGCGCACTCGGCATATCGATATACCTGGTATTTCCTGGCCGGAATTACCGCGGCATCGCAGCATATTGTGGACAATCTCAGAGTCGCCAAAGAAGCCGGCGCCATCGCCGGACGGCCACATAATCCTTCTGAAATAGAAAGCCATATCTAACCTTTCGCACGGTATTCCTATGGGTCTATACTCTGCCGGACTAAGAACTTTTGTCTTGCCCTTCCTTCTTAAACGAGACAATCGACAGGAGGCGCTGCGATATTACGACTTTCTTGAGAAAAGTCAGTACTGGCCCAAAGAGATGCTGGTTGAATACCAATTGTCAAAAATCAGAGAACTTCTCGATTACAGCTACCGCAACAGCAGGTATTACAGGAACCTGTTCGACAGGCTCGGGGCAAAGCCGGAAGAGATTAAGAATTTTGATGATTTTGCGCGACTGCCGATACTCACCCGCGATCACCTCTTCGAGCATCGTCTGGATATCCTCTCGCTTGAATATGATATCGCGAGAGTGCAGGAAGTGCTGACCGGCGGCACCACCGGGCAGCAGGCGATTCTGCACCGTTCTTATGACAGTTATAATATAAAGGCGGCTTTAGCCTGGAGGCATGAATCCTGGATGGGGCGACGTCCCTGCGACAAAATGGCTTTTTTCTGGCCCGCTCATGTCGACCTGTACGACGCCGGAAGCTGGAAAACACGATTCAAACGGCGGTATCTGGAGCGGGAGGTTATGTACTATTCGGGGACATTTGCTCCGGAAATAATGATGCGGTTCTATAATGACGTCACACGATTCCGACCGTCGTATTTCAAAGTCTTTCCCAATGCCCTTTACGGTTTCGCGCAGTTTTTGATGGAGCGTAAATTGAGACCGCTCAAGCTGAAAGGAATTCTCTCCACCGGTGAGCCGCTGTTTGAGAATCAGCGACGCTTGTTTGAAGAGCTGTTTCAATGTCGTGTCTTCGACATGTACGGGTCCCGGGAGGTGGGGAACACGGCATCGGAATGCCCGGCCCATGAGGGACTGCATATCGCCATGGAGACCTCGTATGTGGAATTCGTTCGCAACGGCAGCGCGGTGGCGCCGGGAGAGGAAGGGGAGATTCTGATAACCGACCTGACCAATTTCGCCTTTCCGATGATACGATATCGCATCAATGATTACGGCGTCCCTCTCGACAGAAGTTGCAGTTGCGGACGTCATTTGAGTCTGATGAGTCCCGGTATCGGAAGGCTATTTGATGATATTTTGAGACCTGACGGCGTAAAAATGTCAGGGAATCTTCTGGGATATCATCTGACAACTGACCACGAGATTCATATTGGGCAGATGCAGATAGTTCAGGAGAGCCTGACCGATTTTAAAGTCTTAATAACCGACCGCCCGGAGCCAAATCAGAAGGTATTTGAGTTTATAAGAAATAAAATGGCGTTGATACTGGGCGACCGTATAAGAGTCGATATTGAAGTTGTCAGGGAGATTCCGAGGGAAAAATCGGGGAAGATGAGGTATGTTGTATCGAAAATTGCTTCTACGCGAACCTGAGACTGCATAATTACTTACCGCAGTGGCGCAGATTTTGGGGAACCCGGCACAGTTTGTACTTGTCTTACAGTCTAAAATTGCTTAAAAATTGAACAAGGCTTTGTCGGTATTAGATAAATATCGGGATAGCATCGGTCGAAAAATGGTATAAAGGGCAATTATACACGAAACTGCCCGCAGGCTGCCATCTTTTGATAGCGGCAGTTAAGCTCACTGGTTCTATATAAGTATTGGGATATTAATATGAATAGAAAATTAGCTCTTGTCTTTCTGGCGACCGCGCTGGCAAGTAGTGTCGCCTTGGCGGCGCCTGCCATCACGGTCAAGCATTATACCATCGATAGCAGTACCTCAGATATTTTTAATCCCCTGGCGATTCCCCGTTTTCAGATTGCCCCACTCTCCGCTCCCGGGCATGTCGCCTTATATACGATGGGCTTTCCCGATGGCGAGGCGTTCCGTGTTACGTTCAACCTCGACAGCTCGGTGCGCTGGGTAAGCACACATATGGGGGCGCTTTCGGACCTGGACCATTCCCATATCAGCGTGCATAACGATACCATTTATCAGGGACGCAGCAACGACAGCCGGATGTATGCCTTTGCCATGCGGGGGGATTCTCTCACCCAGTTATTCACGCATAGTTGGGGACTGCCGGAGTCGGAATTATATATTGCTTCGGTGCTGCGTCTACCCGGTTCCGACACCGCGATTGCCATTACCCGCGGTCACGACGACAATAACGCTGTCCTCTACTGGATTTCTACCAACAAAGGTCAAACCTGGGGTCCCAGCTCTTATCTGGTAAATCGTGAAGGGACTGGGCGATGCCGCATTGGAGGGCTGTATTACAACAATACCGTCGCCGCATTTATTGATTCCGCCGACAATTCTATCGGCTGGTACACCTGGGACAGAGCCAATCGCCGCTGGATAAACGACGGGCGGGTATTTAACCGCTCCATGTATCGCGGCTTTGCCGGAAACGTACTGCAGGACACCATCAGATTCCTTATCGGAACCATTGATAAAAATACCGGCGATTCGGTGATCTGGGCATATCGCAGTAAGAACGCTTCACAGTGGACTGAAGGCCCGGCGTTCCAGACCTCCACTATCGACCAGAGCTTGCCGCCTTATACCGCCTTGACCTACATTGAGGCCTCGCGGCGTTTAGTGCTGTTTTACTCCAAGAACGACCAGAATAACGATGACGCCTGGACCATTTATATGCGTTATTTCGACACCAACACCTGGAACTGGTCGGCTCCCACCAGGGTGTCCCGAGGAAACTATGTCTGGAAGGTAACCACGGCGCAAATCGTCCCGGCTTCGCATGGTGATGTCTGCTATGCCATGTATCCGATGGATTCCGGCTCTTACCATTATGCTGACTTGGTCAAAATTACATTTCAGGAAGGCGGCGATGTTACCCCCCCCGGTCGCATTAATGACCTTGGCGCCGCTCCGGGGCCCGGTCTGGGACAGATGCGTCTTAGTTGGACCGCGCCGGGAGATGATGGAGCGAGTGGAACGGTCAGCCGGTGGGAAGTGAAATATGCTACCGTCCCAATCAGCGAAACCAACTGGTTAAGCGCTATCACTTACCCCAATCCGCCCTCACCGGTTCCGGCCGGGCAAACCGCCTCTTGTGTCATAAGCGGTCTCACCCCGGGCGAGACCTACTTTTCGGCAATAAAATCTTATGACGAAGCCAGCAATGTCTCGCCACTTTCCAATGTCGCATATATCGATATAGCGCTGGATGTCAGCGATGACGAGGAGATGCTTCCCCGGAGCCATCAACTGCTCGGGAATCACCCCAATCCCTTTAACAGCGCCACCCGCATAGATTATTTCCTGGCGTCAAACTCAAACGTCACCTTGTCAATTTATGACATTCTGGGGCATGAAATCAGTGAGTTAGTGGATGGCCGCCAGCAGATGGGGAGTCATACTGTCATCTGGGATGGAAGAGATGCCCGTGGCTTGGAAGTCGCTACGGGCGTATACCTCTGCCGCTTGCGCGCCGACAACTGGTTGGATTCAAAAAAGCTCCTGCTTCTCCGATAGCGGGACCGAGCAGGTCCGGGACCGGGAGCAGCCTCACTCCAATTTTATCTGAACATCTAAACAATGAAAATTCTAATACTGGATGAAGAATTTCCTTTCCCTCTCAATACTGGAAAGAGGATTAGGACATTCAATCTGGTGGCACGGCTGGCGAAAAAACATCAGGTCTATTATCTCGCCTATGGAATCAAGGGCTCTGTCGGAATCAAGGCACTGACGCAAGCCGGAATTACTCCCCTGGCGGTAGAGCGGCAGATTCCTCCGAAATCGGGAGTTCTCTTCTACTTTCGGCTCTTGCTAAATCTCTTTTCCCGATACCCGTATATTGTCTCGAGTCATTATTCATCATTGTTTGCGGACAAATTGTCCGACTGCCTGAAACAGATTCGCTTTGATATTGTAATTGCGGAATGGACGCCGTATGCGGTATATCTCAACGAGGTCAAAGAGGCGAGGAAGGTTATTGTCGCTCATAACCTGGAGCATCGGATATGGGAACGTTATTTTCGGAATGAAAGCAATCTTCTGAAGAAATGGTATATAGGAAAACAGCTGAAGAAGGTGCGGCGATTCGAAATTGAGTCCTTCGCCAGTGTTGATGCCGTGACGGCCGTATCCCCGGTCGAGGCGGAGGAGATTGTTCGGTATGGGAAGGATTTGACGGTCGAAGTAATCCCCAACGGTGTTGACCTCGATTATTTCAGCAGCGAAGATGAGGAAACGGCCAGTTCAAGCATGATATTTGTCGGGTCAATGAACTGGCGGCCCAATCAGGATGCCATTCAATACTTTGTTCGAGAAATATTTCCTCTTATCAAGAAAGATATAAAAGACGCGCAAGCGACCTTTGTAGGACAGGACCCGCCGCCGGCGATTCTCAAGTTAGGGGATATCGCCGGTATTGAGATAGTCGGCAGGGTGGATGATGTTCGTCCCTTTGTGCGGAAAGCGGCTGTTTATATCGTTCCGCTTCGAATCGGAGGAGGGACGCGATTAAAAATCCTGGAAGCGATGGCAATGAAAAAAGCCATAGTCTCGACTTCGGTCGGCGCTGAGGGGATTGCGGTTGCCCCGGACGTCAATATCTTGATTGGAGACAATCCGGAAACTTTCGCCGCCCAGGTCAAAAAACTTATAACGAATCGAAATCTGGGACAGAAATTAGGGAACGCCGGGAGGGAATTGGTGGAGAGAGGGTACGGTTGGGACCGGATAGCGGCTGCCTTGGACAATTTCCTGAGCCGGCTTGCGGGGAAATCGTGAGAATTTGCCACCTGAGAGCCTCAAACTTCTATGGCGGTCCGGAACGCCAACTTCATTGGCATGCCCGAATGGCTAAAGGGACAGAATACGAAATCATACTTGCTTCCTACTCGGAGCAGGGTGAACGGCCGGAGTTCCTGGAGATTGCCTCAACCGAGGGGATTGAGACATGCCTCTTCAGGGTCAAAAGTGCGTACGATTTTGGAGCTTTGAGGCAGATTCGCCAATATATTATCGAAAGTGGGATAGAACTCATCTGCACTCATGATTACCGGTCGCATATCCTTTCCTACTGGGCGACAGGGAAGTTAAGAAAGCAGGGGAAAGTGCGCTGGATTGCATTTTCAAGAGGATGGACCAGCGACACCCTGCGGGTGCAGGTTTACACAATGCTGGAGAAGTTTTTCGTTCGCTTTGCCGACCATATCGTAGCGGTCTCGGAAGCGCAGCGGGAGAGGCTTCGGCGACTCTTGATTCCGCCCGACAAAATGAGTGTCGTTCACAACTCCATTGATGTTGGCAACCTGAAGAGAATCGAAGGCGAGAA
>JBFMEF010000076.1 GCA_040753495.1 Candidatus Zixiibacteriota bacterium | reverse complement strand
TGCCACAATGGTCGGGGGCAACATCATCATACCCATCGACATCAAAACCGATGCCACAATCATATCGATTATCAGAAACGGCACAAAAACCAGAAAGGCAATCTGGAAACCGGTTTTCAACTCGGAGAGAACAAATCCCGGAATCAGCACATGCAGGGGGATATCCTCCGGAGTATTCGGCTGCGGCAGTTCCGCCAGATTGACAAAGAGCGCCAGATCTTTTTCGCGCGTTTGCGCCAGCATGAACTCGCGAAAAGGAGTAATCCCTTTCTTGAAGGCTTCCTCTTTGGTGATCTTTTCTTCCAGGTACGGCTTCAACCCTTCGTTGTAAGCCTTATTTGCCATCGGGCTGATAATGAAAAAGGTCAGAATCAGGGAAAGAGATAGAATCAGCTGATTGGGCGGCAGTTGCTGGGTGCCAATCGCCTGCCGCAAGAATCCCAGCACCACCACAATCCTCACAAATGAAGTTACCATCAGTATTATTGACGGCGCCAGGGTCAGAACCGTCAGCAGAAGCACAATCTGCAGGGTGGCGGAAAGGTCCGACGGTTTGGCTGATTGCCCCAGTTCTACCGAGATTTTTGGAATTCCCTGCGCGGCGGCCGGCAGGGAGGTAATGACAGCTATTAGCGCCGTCATGACAACGATTTTAAGTTTCTTATTCATATCCTATGAATCAAGACAATCCTATTGGGCGGCGTCATGCCGCTATTATATCCGCCTATGCGGCAGGTTCGGTTTCTTCAAACTTCTGTCCGACCATTCTCCTCAGATTAAGGGTGCGATATTTCTCACGAGCATCGGAAAGAAGACTCCGGAAGCCGGTAATATTTTTGGCGGGGGTTGTTTCCTGTAGCAGGCGGGAAGTTTCTTCGGAATCGAGTTCTGCCAGAGGAGCAATGTTGTTTTCCGAACTGCCAATCAGGATGGCGCGGTCGGCAAAGCGGACCAGGGAAATCGATTTTTTCTGCCCGATATAAGTCGTCTCCAGCAGTTCCAGGAACCGCTGGTTCCGGTTCGATGAAAGTCTCTTGCCCATCATTTTTCGCAGAAGGAAAAGAAAGCCGTAAATCGCTCCTATGACCACTATCATCGCGCCGGCAAGTTTGAGGGCCGAAAGCCATGCCGACGAATTCTCCCGTTTCACCTGGACAACCGGGCTTTCTATCTGCCCGTGGCTCGACCGCACCGCAAGAGTCGGGTTTGTTTCGTTTGACGACGGCAAATCCGTCGTGGCCGGACGCAGAAAACCAAGCAGAAAAATCAGCGCGGCCAATGTCGCCACTACCGCTATCTGGATTTTCAATTTACGGTTCATCGCAGATTCTTTATTCTTTCTTCAGGCGGCATTAATTGCGTGATTCTCAACCCGAAATTCTCTTCGACCACCACCACTTCCCCCCGCGCCACGCATTTCTGGTTGACCAGAAGATCCACCGGCTCGCCGACCAGTTTATCCAGCTCGACCACGGAACCTGGTCCCAGGGCAAGAATATCGGAGATACTCATTTTGGTCCGTCCCAGTTCAATCGAAACCGGCAGGTCTACATCCATCAAGAGTTCGATATTCTGGGGAGGACGCGGTTCCCGTGAGGATGACAACTGCTGGAAATCGGCTTTTCGGGCAACCGGTCGAGGCATTTCTTCCTCTTCGCTGACTTTGCCGTCGGCGATATCTTTCAGCACATTGTCGATTGATTCCTGGCTGAGCATCGACTCGCGCGGTTCCGCGACAGGCTCTTCCTCTTCCGGAGTCGGAACCGGCTCCTGAGGGGGCATATTCTGAAGCGGCTCCTCCTGCGGCATCGCGTCGGCCGGAACGTTTCCTTGGTTCTTATCTTCCATAATTAATTCTCCTTCGATATCACCGGAAATATCTCGGTTATCTGGCACGCCCGTTTCTTGCCGGCCAGTCCCGGGCGGCAGAGGAATTTCCTGCGTCGCGCCACCAGCAATTCCACCGGTGAAGAAATTTTATTCTCGGTCGGGATTATATCCCCTACTTTTAAGTTCAGAAAATCTTTCATCTTCAATTTTGTGCGCGCCAGAATCGCCGCCAGCTCGACATTTACCACCTGTATATTTTCGCGATTGTAATCGCGGCTTTCGGTCAGATTGCGCCGTTTGGTGGCGTCAATCCAGTTCTGCGCCGAGAGTTTCCCCAGCACTGACTCCAGCGATACATAGGGATAGCAAATAGTCAGAAGCCCGGTGGTACTGAACATTTTCAACTGCAGCGATATGACTATCACCGTCTCATTTGCCGGCACAATCTGAATGAACTGCGGATTGGTTTCAAAAGAGCGCTGTTCAATGACAATCGGCACGATATTCTGCCAGGAGTCTTCCAAATCCTTATATATTTTCTGGGCAATCTTGGTCATGACCGATTTCTCGATACCGGTCAGCTCCCGCTCTATCTCCAGAATCTTTTCCCCGCCGCCGAACATTCGGTCTATAAAAGCGAAAGTCAGCGCCGGGTTGAAATCCATGATACATAGCCCTTCCAGCGGCGGCGCCGCAAAGGTATAGGTGCAAGACGGCGACACCAGTGACATGATATACTCAGAATAGTTTATCTGGTCTACGGAAATCAGGTCGACATCGACCATCGAGCGAAGCATAGCCGAGAGAGTCGAACTGATATGCCCGGCGAAATTGTCATGCATATTTTCCAGCGTTCGCACCTGGTCTTTGGAAACCCGGTTGGGATGCTTGAAGTCGTAGTTGACCACCGAGCGGACTTTTTCTGATTTGCCTACCGCCTGTTCCGCCTCCGGTTCGCTCGATGACACGGTCGAGAGAAGGGCGTCAATCTCTTCCTGGGTCAGAATCTTTGCCAATTCCGTTCTCCTGCCATTCTACTGCAATACAAAGTCGGTGAAATATACCGCCGCCAGGTCTTCTATCCCCAGCAACTGCTCCACCCGTTTCTTGATTTGAAATCGAGTTATTTCTTTCTGTTTCGGGTCGGTCAGCTGCTCAATGGTTTTGGACCCGAGAATAGTGATGAGCGCATCCTTGATGAGCGGTTTTCGTTCTTCCAGAAGTTTCTGCGTGGCCGGAGAACCGACCTCGAATCCCAGCGAAACCGAAAGGAATCTGGTGCCGCCGGTTCCGGCCGGATTAACAATTACTCCTTCCATCAGAAAAACCGAGGTCGCTCCTTCCGCGCCCTGGCTTTTTGACGACTTCTTTGTTTCCTTGCTCTGCTCTGCAACCGCCTTGTCCTCAACGTTCTTGGCAGAACCAAAAAACTTGGTGCCGACAAAATACCCCAGACCGACCATCACCAGACCTATCACCGCATATATCGCTACCGGCGGTATCTTCTTCTTCGCTTTGGCCGCTGTTTCCGGCGCTGCTTTTGCATCCGGCTCGGCCGGCTCATTACGGGGAGGCATGAGGTCTCCTTTCTATTTTCTAACGATGCTCGACCGGAGAATCGATTCCTGCCACCAGACGACGGAAATTCGCCACCCGCTTGATAATCTCATCGGGCGTCTCCTTTACCATAATCTTCTTACCATCCGTCAGGCTGATAATGGTGTCGGGAATCGATTCCACGAACTCGATCAAGTCATCGTTAATAACGATTTCGCTGTTATTTAAGCGCGTTACTTTAATCATGACGATTCAATTCATTATCTCTTCAAATTCACCAGCTCGTCCAGCATCTGGTCGGAGGTGGTGATAATGCGGGCGTTCGCCTGGAATCCGCGCTGCGTTGTAATCATGCTGGTGAATTCCTGCGCGATATCGACCGACGAAGACTCCAGCGCGCCTGAGGAAATGGTTCCTGAGACGGTTTCGCCCGCCACGCCGATTATCGCCTGCCCCGAGTTTGCCGATTCCTGATATAACGACTGTCCGGCTTTGAGAAGACCGGCGCTGTTATTGAAATCAGCCAGGACCAGCTGCGCCAGAACCCGGCTTACGCCGTTGGTGAATATGCCAAAGATATATCCGCTCTTGTCTATCGAAATGTTGTCCAGAATGCCGACGCCATACCCATCCTGCGTCAAAATCGACGCCGTATGGGGTGATGCGAATCCGGTCAAACCGTCGTACTGCCCGCTGGTGCCGGCATCAACACTGATATCAACCACCGCGGCTCCATTATTGGGATTGAAGGAAAGGGAATTGGCGCCGCCATTATAGGTGAAAGTCAAAAGCGAGCCATCGGGATTGAAGGTCACCATCCCGCTGCCGCCGCTGATAATGGTCTCATTGCCGCTGAAAGAAGCGGTCCAGGACCATTCATTGGGATTGACCGACTTGAGGAACTCAATGGTCAGCGAATGAATCGCGCCCTGAGAATCATAAACTGTAATCGATGCCGCGTGGGTGGTATCTTCGGTGGTAATCACGGCATCGCCGGCGCTCAGGCCGTTTAGACTGCTGATTTCGACACCGCCGTTACCGAGTCCGTCGATGCCGGTCGCCAGACCTGTTACATCATCGACAATGATACTCAAAATTTCCGGAGATTGAGCGGCGCCGCCGGAGGGGGTAAAGGTATCGGTGCAGACAAAGGTGTGGTCGGTGCCGTTGTTGGCGCTCAAAGTGGCGCCATTGGCGACTCCGAAAATCACGCCGACAATATTCCCGGCTGTGGCTACTCCGTTAGCGTTGAGAGTCACCGAAGAGGTCGAAGACTCAATATTGTAATCCACGCCGGAGCCGGCGCGCTCGCGAGTCAGAACTACCTCACCGCCCACCAGTTCGGCTCTAATTCCCTGGAGTTGATTGATAGCGGTAATCAGGTCATTGATTGTGGAATCGAGGGTCAGCCCCGAGACCGTCTCCACTCTTGTACCGTTATCCAGTGAAAGAGTAAATCCGGAGATATCGGTTACTCCCAGATTGCGCAGAATCATATTGCCGGAAAGAGTCGCGCCCGGAAATCCGGTGCCGTCATCACTGACATTGGCGCCGGTGAAGCTGGAATTGGTCGCCTGAGTTCCGGTAATAGCCAGATTATGTGTCCCGCCGGCGCCATTAATGGCTATGCCGGAAACGGTACTGATATTAGTCGTTCCGGCCGAAACCAGAGTGGCGCGCGAATCGCTGGCGACCGAGTTAATATTGTTTCCCAGGGCAATCTCAGTCGTGGCGCGAGCCGGATCCTGCTGGCCGAACGGCATCGTTATGTTGCCGACTGTCGCCGTCGTTCTTATCACCCCATTCTGGTCGGCCATCCGTCCCTGGACAAAAAGTCCGGTTGACGGGTCCACCAGATTGGAGTTGGCGTCAAATCCAAAAGAACCGGCACGGCTGTAGTATCGTCCCGTGTTATCGGAGAGAACAAAGAACCCTGCTCCCTGCAATGCCAGGTCAGTTATCTGTCCGGTGGTCTCCAGGCCGCCCTGCTGGAAGAGGTTATCGATGGATGCCACCGAAACGCCCAGTCCCAGCTGAATCGGATTGGTTCCGCCTGAGAGAGTGGAAGGGCGCCCGGCGCCCTTGTAGGTCTGCACCAGCGCTTCCTTGAAAGTCACCCGACCGGTTTTGAAACCGATGGTGTTGACATTGGCGATGTTGTCGCCGATTACATTCATTTTTACCTGATGGTTTCGAAGTCCCGAAACCCCGGCGAATAGTGATGCCATCATAACGGCATTTCCTCCTTACGCAACGGTAAGGCTTCCCCGTCTCGATACGGGGACCAGCCCTTCGTTTGGTTTATTGTGTTGCAAATTTTATTCATATCACAAAACAATCGCGGAATCGATGGATGTTACCACTCCTTCCCGCAGATGCTCTTTACCAAAAGCGGTTACCACCGTCCGGGTCGGAACAGAGACAACATAGGCGGAGTTGTCGTCAAGAATCAAAGTCTCGCGCGACCCTTTAGTCTCGGCTTTATCAATTGCCTGAGCAATCTGTGTCAATTTGGAATCAGAAAGCTCAATTCCGCGGGAGAAAAGCCGCTCCCGGGCATGCCGGGAGAAATTAATCCGGCAGGCGTTGGCAAGTTCCCGCGAAAAATTATCGGTTCTGTTCTTCTCCGGGCGCGGCCCGCCGTTTTTCTCGGCGGCGCTGCCCCGACTGGCAATTTCCAGAAGATTTACATTATGGTTGAAATTTTCTATCCTCATCGCAATCCTTCCTCAATTGTCACCCATATCGATGGCGCTGACATCGGCTAACGCAATCTCCAGCCCGTTTACTTTCAGGAAAGCGGAGCCATCGTGATATACCACCCCTTGCACCGTTCCGGAAACAAAGGTGGAGGGGGTAATGGTGTTGCCGGAAGCATCCTCAGCCGTAACTTCAATGGTGTAATAGCCCGATTCGGCGCGGTTGCCGGCAGAGTCTTTGCCGTCCCATTTAAGGGAATTGACCCCGGCCGGCAGGTCAACTTCCGTGAGCGTCCGAACCACTTTACCATCCGCATCCAGTATCTTGACGGTTGCTTTAGCGGCAGGGCGGTCGATCGTGAAATTTATCGCCGGCTGATTTTGCTGGTCGAGATAAACGCCGCTGTAATTGGCGGTGACACTGCGACCGATGAGCGATGTCGCCATAGTATTGTTGATAGTCTGCATCTGGAGGTAATCCCACTGCAATGCCGAGGAGAGCGATTCATTAATATTGCTCATCTGCTCCAGGGATGAAAACTGCGCCAGTTCCGCTATAAAGGACTCATCATCCATCGGATTCAGCGGGTCCTGGTTGGTCAACTTGGTTATCAGCAATTTCAGGAAATCATCTTTACCAAGTACGTTGGTTGCCTGAAACATATTCTGCTGATTGGCGCCGCCGTTAATGGAGGATACTACACCCATATTTTCTCCTATGCCACCCAGTTCACGCCGGTGGCGCTGATATAAAGTCGCTGACTGAGAGTTTTTTCAATCAATCCCGATATAGGATTGGATAAATCTCGGCTGTTGTTGCGAGACATACCGCCAGATTCGGTCGGGGAACGTCGGCCACCGAAGGCTCGCTGCCCCACCTGACCGCCTGCCAGCGATATCTGGAAGGAATCCAGCTTGATTCCCTGGCGCGACAGCTGCTCTTGGAGTTCATTCAGGTTCCCCTCTACCGCCGTCCGGGCTTCCATAGACTGCACCGTCATTCTTCCATGCAGACTGTCGCCGCTGGTGGAAAGAGTTAAACGAACCGGACCCAAATGCTCCGGTTCCATCTTAATGATGACCGTCCGCCCTGATTTCAACTCCCGGATGTCCGATTCTAAGGGGGCTGTGAACCGAACCGATTGAATATCCAGCTTTTCTGTTTGCTGCAACCGATGGTTTATCCGGCCGTCAGATGCGACCTCTTTCCCCTCTATCATCTTCCCGTTCTGCAAAACCGGTTCTGCCGCATCGGCATTAATGTCAGTTTCCGAAGCAATTTTGTTTGAGATTTCTTCTTTGTCGGACGCCTGCGTCTGGGGAATACTCTCCAGATTTTCCTTGGAGCCGAATGCCCTCTCTATTTTGCCGACATTCTGATTGGCACTTTTCGCAACGGAATTTTCCGCTGATAACGGGGATGATTTCAGCCCCGCAAATCTCAGCCGGTCGTCCAGGGGGAATGACCTCAGTGTCGCTTTATCAGTATCTAATTCTTCCGGCTCAGGCGTTTCTCCGGTGAATGAGATAACTTTTATCTCTTTCAGGTCGCGCTCAAGCGATTTCAATCGCGCCGGCAGCGGTTCGGCTGACTTGCTGACCGGATACTGCCAGGTGAGGCCGCTATCAATCAATAGCGGAGCCTGACTCTGAGCCGCTGGTTCCGGCATGGGGGCTGACAAGGGGGCGATGCCAGACTGCCTCGCGTTACGGCCATCGAACAACCCGACATTATCGGCAGTCACTGCCGACAGTGCCATTCTATTTATGAATTTTTCAGATGCCATCTTCTCGTTCACGATAAACGGCATCTCCGGCATAAACCGGCTATTTGAACTATTTAATGTGTGGCTGATATCATGATTGCTGTCATTACTCCCCTCCGCCATCGCTACTGTCTGGTCAGCGACAACACCTGTAGGAGTCAATTCGGCATTGCCGAAAGAACTTGATATCGATATCTCATTTATACTCCCCTTTAGACTCGTTATCAGACCGGATGCAAGCATCGGTTGACAGAGCAAGGAAGG
>JBFMEF010000075.1 GCA_040753495.1 Candidatus Zixiibacteriota bacterium | reverse complement strand
TGGGCTGTTTGATTCCACCGGCAAAATCATCTTTCGTGACCAGAAACCGGCTCTGGTCGAAAAAGGAGCCACCCCATTATTGCATCTGGTCACCAATATCGGCGAGAATCTTCTTCTCCACGCGGCGGAAGAAGAGATGAGTGTCCGCTGGCTAGGTGTCGGTTCCCCCGGCATAATAAACAACGTCACCGGAGAGGTTGCCGGAGCCTGTCCCAATATACCGGGCTGGGTTGGAATCAAAATCGGGGCGCACCTGAAGGAACATCTCAACCTGCCAGTCTTCGTTGACAATGATGCCAACGCCATGGCGCTGGCAGAACTTCGCTTCGGCGCCGGGAAACGATTTAGTTCCGCCATTTGTATAACAGTAGGTACCGGCATAGGCGGCGGTATTATTATCGACAAGAACCTCTGGCGCGGCAGCAACTTTTCCGCCGGCGAAATAGGCCATATTGTGGTCAAATATGATGGTAAAGAATGCCGCTGCGGCAACCGTGGCTGCCTGGAAGCCTACTGCGCATCGCAGGCGATTATTGACCGCACTAAGGAAAAGATGAAGAACGGTATGACTCCGATATTTGATGAGGTCCTCTCCGGCGACATTCAGAACCTGAATATCAAGAAACTTTTCATGGCGGCGCGGAAAGGGGATGAACTGGCGCTGGAAGTTATCGAAGAAACCGGCGAAATTCTTGGAGCCGGTCTCTCCGGAATAGTGAACTTATTGAATCCTGAAGCGATAATCTTCGGCGGCGGCATAGTTGACGGTGGCGCCGGCTTTGTTGAAGCCACTGGAGCCGCTATCCGGAAGCGAGCATTCCCTATGGCAGCGGACAATCTTCGCATCCTCAAGGCAGAACTCGGAAACGATGCCGGTTTTATCGGCGCCGGATTGCTCGGTGAGTACAAATCTCGAAAATAAGGAGAAACTGAATCGTGACTTCCGATCATAAGGACCGCCAGCCGCTTGCCGTCAAACTGCTTGCCTATTACGGCATTATTTTTGGGGTGATGTACATCCTTGTCGCTGTGGTGAGCATTGTCCTTGCCATCCTTGACCGAAGCTATAAAGATATCGATAAGAATTTCCTCATCGGTCTATATGGAATCCCGGCGGTCGTTTTCGGACTCGGCTTCAAGAGTCTCAAGCGCTGGGCCTGGTTCGGGTACTCCTTCTTTCTGCTGCTGGTGGTGGTCCTTTCCCTCTTCAATCTGAAAGACAGCTACCGCCTTGCCGTGGGGATAATCTCTCTGGTAGTGCTTGCCGCGCTATTCCTTCCCGCCGTCAAACGCCATTTTTTCCCCGCCTAAAAAGAAGTTGACATCCGCCGATTTTTCCCTTAATTGGCTTAACTTTTAGGGAAATTTATCTGGCGCCCTAGCTCAGTTGGTAGAGCAACGGACTGAAAATCCGTGTGTCCGCAGTTCGATTCTGCGGGGCGCCATTTTTTATTCCGTTTATTGATACAGAGTTCCTTCGATGGCGGCTGGAGCCTTCTCTTTCTCTCTTCTTGACAGAGGCATATTTAGCTCGTTAATTATGCCCGGCTCTAGCCGATGAAGAGATTGCATCGAAGTTTGCAGCCACGGTAGCTCAGCTGGTAGAGCAGCTGATTCGTAATCAGCAGGTCAGCGGTTCGATCCCGCTCCGTGGCTCTTATTTTTCCCCCAAATAGAAAGGCTGGAGCATTACTCCAGCCTGACTACCAAGATATCGTCAACTTCAAAGTTTGTTAATATTGATATTCCCCGCCGAGGTTCTCAAATAAATCTCCGGTCCGCCGCCATTAATCTCTCCCTGTAACTCGTGACTGACATATCTGCCGCGAACTTTCAGCGGGAAATCGCTTTTGATTTTCCCGGCGCTTGTTTCCGCATCTATATTCGCCTGTATGGTCTCCGACAGGTAAACTGTCACACTTCCTCCCGATGTCGTCAAACGGCAGGGCGAACTTGGCTGCTCCATAATCTCCGCTGTAACGCTTCCGCCCGAGGTTGAAGCATCTATTGAACCGCGCACCTCTTCCAGATTGATGCTTCCGCCACTGGTGCGGGCATAGATTTCGCCGGTCGCTCTTTCCATATTGATACTTCCCCCCGAGGTTTTTATATCAATCTCCCCGTCGCATTCACGAAGGCTGATACTTCCTCCCGATGTCCTTCCTCTTATATTCCCCTTTGCTCCGGTGAAATTGAGGCTCCCTCCGGCTGTCTCCACTTCCATCGTCCCCTCAATATTTGAGACGCCTATCCCCCCACCGCCGGTGTGAATATCCAGGTCAAATTTCTCCGGAACCATGATATAATATTCTACCTTAAGCCGGTTGCGGCGATTCTGAAACAGCTTGAAACTATCATCGTCGTATTCACCGACAACAGCAACCCTGTTCCCATCCTGGTTGAAATCGACATGGAAGCGGTCCATTATCTCGCGCGCTTTGTCACTGTTATCAGTATCGGCAATTAGCGTAATACTGACCTCCACCTTGTCGCCGGCGCCGGCTTTTACCTGCACCGAGCCTAACTCCGACTCTACTACCAGAGTTCCCCCCGGCTTAACCGGAAAATCTCGGGATATGTTATCTTCAATATCGGCATAGGCGCCGGCCGATATGATAAGCCCGCCACCCAGAACCAGAAGTACCATTAATCGCTTCATTTTCACGGAATCCTCCTCATATATTCTTGTATATCCATCATTACGACATCCCGGTCAAAAGGTTGCCTTGGACGGTTCTGCAGTTGGACAAAAAATCGGCAGGACGACAGCGCCACCGCCATTTGCAACTTGCAACTGTCTGAAAATTTAAGCATATAAGGAGAAACAGACTCTTTTTCTTGGCGGAGGAAAAATGATAGAATATAAATTGGCAAGTTCAGAAGATGATATCGCCCTTGCCCGGACCCTTTTCACCGAATATGGCCGTTCCCTCAATTTTAGCCTTTGCTTTCAGGACTTCGACCGGGAGCTTGCCGAACTACCCGGCGACTATGCCTCTCCCGATGGAAGACTGATACTGGTCTATCATCGCCAGACGCCGGTTGGTTGTGTTGCCCTGCGCAAGATTGACCCCCAAGTCTGTGAAATGAAACGGTTGTACGTTCGACCGGAATTTCGGGGGGAGGGATTTGGCCGCGCTCTTGCCGAAACCGCGCTCGAAGAAGCCAAGAAAATCGGCTATCGCTTCATGCGTCTCGATACCGTCCCGGAGATGAAAGAGGCTATCTCCCTTTATGAGTCTATCGGTTTCAAGAAAATACCCCCATACCGGGATAATCCTGTCCCGGGAGCCATATATTTGGAGATTGATTTAGCCAATTTCGAGTGATAGCGGCTTTTATCTGCAAAACCAAACCCCCGCACCGGCTCTGCCGGAAGCGGGGGTTCTTATATGCTCGCAGTTCTGCCGTGTTATGGAATTAACAGGATGGCTCTGCCCCTCCTTTGAAGAGGAAGTTTATCAGAAAAGTTGCATCCAAAATATTTATCGACCCGTTGTTGTTGGCATCGGCCGAAATCAAGGGGTCAGGCGTCGCTCCGCCCTTGAACAGATAAGCAATAATGAATGTAGCGTCGAGAATATTTATGCCGCCGCTGCCGTTGGCGTCGCCGCAGATATAGTCGCAGGCGTCACCGACACCGTTGCTATTGCTGTCCTCCTGCAACGGGTTTGGCACATCGGGACAATTATCGCACACATTCCCTACTCCATCGGCGTCATTATCGGCCTGGTCAACATTGGCGAGAGCCGGGCAATTGTCGCAGGCGTCGCCAAAGCTATCGCTGTCGGTGTCGGTCTGAGAAACATTGCTCTGGTTGACGCAGTTGTCGCAAGCATCACCGTGACCGTCGGAATCGACGTCTTCCTGACCGGCATTGGCTACCGCCGGGCAGTTATCCGAAAAGTCAGGAACCCCGTCGGCATCGGCGTCCGGATAGGGATAAACCTCATAATCGATTATCCGCAAAGCGCGATTGTTAGGACCCTTCACTCCCGGGGCATGGTATTCGTAAATGATTTTGGCAAAATATCCGTCCGATTCAGCAATATCGACCGAGCGATAGTCACTGATTACGCTGTCGCCGGTTAGGCTCACCTGCGTCGGCGTGCTCCAGGTAGTTCCCGCGTCCTCTGTAATCGTCGCATAGAGGGCACCGTTCCGGACAAAGGTAACCAGGAATGTCTGTCCGGCGATGCTCTGGATTCTCGGGAAGCGCTCCGCATCGGTGGTGGCAACGACCACTTCGGTGGTAAGATTAGCCATATTGCCGTCAACTGTCCGCCAGCAGATCAGGTCTTTGTCGTCCGGTGTCGTTTCCGTGTAATTTTCCGCTATCACCAGCACGGCGCTATTGTTAGCCGCCACTGCCGGGAACTGTATATCGGTCGAATCTTCGGTTATGAAAACAAATCCGCCGCCGAAGATAGTATCAGCCATATTGGCAAAATTATCCTGCCGGGCAAAGAGTTTCCAGATTCCATCGGAGGCGTCAAACCAGTCATAGACAGCATAGGTTTTCGCCGCTGTGGGGTCAATGTCACAGGTTGTCGTACTGCAGCCATCAATCCCGCTGTACCAACTTATTGTCGCTTGCCCCGCGGCGCTGGTCTGCCAGGTCAGATGCGGCGCATCCACCATGTCAGGAGTTGTGTAGGTGGTGCTGTGCACAAAAGACATTATGCCCCAGCGCCAGCTTTCCTGACTGTCATCACAGGCGATGTCCACACATTGCATATCATGCCATCCATACTGGCTCCAATCCCAGTAACTCCCCTGGAAGGTATTGGGGTCGCCGCCATTGACCATATTGATAAGAAAAGTCGGGGCGCCATTGAAATACTCGACGGGAGGAACGACCGTTCCGTAGAATGACGTATCCATCCCGAAGTAGTCAACCGAGGGATACTTGGCGGCGCCGCCAAAATTCCAGTACACGGCATCGCTCCAGGTGAAACCGTCATCCAGCGAACTCTGCCAGTAGACTCTCTGGGTTGTAATCATATTTTCATGTCCCAGAACCAGTAGCCCCTGGTTGTTGTCGGCCAAGGCCGGGTGTGACATGACCGTATCCAGAACCGGACGCAATATTACCTGCAAATCATAATTGCCGGAAAGCCCGCCATAACCGTCAACGACGATATAATATGTATTTCCGGTATAAACCGGAAGGTCATAAATGGCGCCCCGGAGTGTCGGCGAACAGGAATCAGAAAATTGACTGCACCCCACTGATGTCAGTGTATCGTTCTCATAGACAAATATCTTGGTATGATATGATGAGGCGCAGGATACCACATCGAGCCGCTGATTCGCCGGCGGCGTGTACGAATAGACTACGTCGGGCGCCGTCGAGGCATTAAAACATCTTACGTCGTAGTCATGATTATACCCGACGGTTGTTCCGGTGGCTGAATAGGGCAAACTGCTTATCACGGTAGCATTCGCGATATCCTCCCCTCCCTGCATAGCCTGGCTAAGCCCCGGGTCGGTCGGCTGCCCCTGGAAAACCCAATCCTGACCCGCCATGGTCAAGGTCTGCGGCGCCTGAAACGATTTTTCAATCGATACCGCCACACCCCGCACTCTCTCGGCGTCTGCCCCCGGCGCCAGCGCCAATAACAGAATCAATGTCGCCATTGAGAACCATTTGCTTTTTCTCATAATGCAACCTCCGCCAAAATGAGATTTAAGGTTTATTTAAGAATCACTTTTTTATCGCACAGAGCGGTAGATTCCGGCTGGAATGGGGATGAGAGTCGGCCGAATCTAAAGGATATACTTTCCTTGTTTTTCCATTGTTTCACTTACTTCCTTCCGGCGCAAACATTGCATCAATTTTCAACCGGTCATATCGCGCGCTCCCGCGCCGGCGTGGTGGTTCAATAATAAGCGGCTCCCTGCTTGATATAACTCTCCTTACTCCTTCCCTTCACTAATGAGAGAATAAGGAAAGTCACTCCGCAGAAATCCGAGGCAAGAAATCACAATGAAGCAACAAGCGAGAAAAGGGCTTCATTATTTATATCACAATATAAAGTTACCGCCCTTTAAGATTATGTCAAGCTTTATATTAGAGAGGCGCTTACGGCTCGCAGAAATTGTCTTAATCATCTGCCGGAGGCCGGACTCGAACCGGCACGCACCTGACGATGCAAGGGATTTTAAGTCCCTGGCGTCTACCAATTCCGCCACTCCGGCAATGATGGCGGAAATTAAGCGACTCTCATAGCATAGTCAAGACTATAATATCTTTAATGGATTTAGCCCTATCAAAACAAGAGAACCACTCGCCCGTCATCTTTCGAGTGGTTACCAGAATAGTTGAAGATATGTCGAATCTTAGTTCAAGGTCGATTCGCTTTTTCCTTCACGGAACGGTTTACCGCTCCGCAAGCCTGACATTCGAATCCGCTCTCCTTGCCATCAGCCTCGACTACATGCCGCATCAGACGTCTCTCTGCCTGCCAGCATTTTTGACAGATCGCCGTCCTGGTCTTGTCCCGCCGCAAAGGGTCATGGGTTATCCAGAGAAGACCATCATGGAATTCGAGCTCCCCCGGCTGAAATCCGTATTGTTCAAGCATTTCTTGAAGTCGCTGCTGTAACGCGCTGTTGTCTTTCACTATATCCGCTGTCTTAGTCTTCAGTTGTTCTACTTCCAACTGCAGACCTTCAAATTCATGTATCAAGCCGTACAACTGCTCTGCCTGTGACATCTTGCCCCCTTCGCGAAGCAGCTGTGACGCATTCCTCAAAATCTCACTTGTGGTCATCTCCCCTCGCTCCTTTTCTTGGTCGCCGAAATATGTTTATTCGTCGGCGCCTTATGCTTATGACTGCCTTTCGTGCAGAACCCTGTCGAGTATCCCGTTGACAAACGATGCCGAATCGAGTGTGCTGTATTTCTTGGCAAGCTCAATCGCTTCATTGATGGCGACTTTCAGCGGAATATCCGGCATATATTCCGCCTCGCAAATCGCCATCCGCAGAATATTCTTATCCACGATGGCGATTCGCTCCAGCGTCCAATTCGTCGCCAATCGGACAATCTGATTATCAATCTTTTTCAAATTAGCGCAAACCAGGTCATAGAGCCTCTGGCTGAAATCAATACCATTCGCATCCAGGCCGCTCTTATCGATAATCGATGCCCTTATTTCTTCCCTTGTCTGCCCTCCCTGCTCCAGCGCATATAGAGCCTTCAGTACATATTCGCGGGCCCGATGGCGTGTGCTCATTTCTTTCCCATCTCGCGATACAGGTTAGCCATCTCAATCGCGGTCTGCGCCGCATCCCAGCCTTTATTCCCGGCTTTGGTTCCGGCTCTCTCTATCGCCTGCTCCAATGTGTCAGCCGTGATTATTCCATATATCACCGGCTGTCCTGAATCAAGCGCCAGACGGGCTATTCCCTTGGAGGTCTCATTTGCAATATAATCAAAGTGCGGCGTATCTCCCTTGATCACCGCCCCCAGGCATATCACCGCGTCGTACTTTTTCGACTGCACCATCTTCGATGCCGCATAAGGTATCTCAAACGACCCGGGCACCCATGCCACGGAAATCATCTTCTCATCCGCCTGATGACGTTTCAGGCAATCTATCGCCCCCTCCAGCAGTTTGGTCGTTAACAGGGAATTGAAGCGGCTCACCACAATACCAAGCTTCAATCCGGAACCATTCAGATTCCCGGCAATTTCTCTATACGACATAGCAACTCCTATAAGATTGTTAACAGATGTCCCAGTTTATCGCGTTTCGTTTCCAGATATTTCAGATTATGCTTGGTCGGCGGCATCTGAATCGGCACTCGACCCGTGATGGTCAACCCATATCCTTCCAGACCGATTACTTTTCGGGGATTGTTGGTTATCAGTCTTATTGAGGTCAGTCCCAGATCAACCAGAATTTGGGCTCCGATGCCGTAATCTCGAAGGTCCGCTGCAAACCCCAGTTCGTTGTTTGCCTCCACCGTATCTTTCCCCTGGTCCTGCAGTTTATAAGCCAGGATTTTATTGGCAAGACCGATTCCCCGGCCCTCCTGACGCATATACAGCAACACCCCGGTTCCCTCCTGCTCAATCATCTCCAGCGCATGCGCCAGCTGCGGACCGCAGTCGCAACGGGCCGAACCAAAAACATCACCGGTCAGACACTGCGAATGAACCCGCACCAGCACATCTTTCTTGCCGCTAACTTCACCTTTAACCACCGCGAGATGGTGATGCTCATCTATTTGTGAACGGTACAGGTGCAGATTGAAATGCCCATACCGGGTCGGGAAATCTACGACGGTAATTTTCTCGACCAGCCGTTCCGTTCGCCGACGGTACTCAATCAGGTCCTTGACCGTTATCAAGCGCAGGTCGAATTTCCTCGCGATTTCGTAAAGTTTCGGCACCCGCGCCATGTTGCCGTCATCATCCATTATCTCGCACAAAACTCCCACCGGCTTGAACCCGGCCAGCCGCGCCAGGTCTACCGCCGATTCGGTATGTCCCGCCCGCGACAATACTCCGCCATTGAGCGCCTGGATGGGAAATATATGCCCGGGGCGGCACAAATCCTCCGGTCGCGATTCTTCCGATGCCAGCACTTGAATAGTCCGGGCTCGGTCCGCCGCCGATATGCCGGTTGTGGTCCCTTTGCAGGCATCCACTGAGACTGTAAACCGTGTGCCATGCAGGGCGCTGTTGGTCTGTGACATCGGATGAAGCTTCAATCGGGATATCCTCTCCTCCGTCAGCGGCGCACATATCAGTCCTCGCCCATGCACCGCCAGGAAATTTATCGCTTCGGCCGTCACCTTCTCCGCCGCCATGATAAAATCCCCTTCGTTCTCCCTGTCCTCATCATCAACCACGATGACCATCTTGCCCTGTTTGATATCTTCGATGGCATCCGGTATCGTATCGAACTTAATCATTATAGCTCCATGGTTATGAATCATATATTCCAGCCGCTTTTGGCCAATTTCTCCAGAGTAACACCGGCCGGATTCTGATAATTCAGTCGTTGCAGTATATATTTTCCAACTAAATCAAATTCCAAGTTAACCATTGCCCCTTCTTTCCAGCGGTCGGCCGTAGTCTCCCGACGCGTATGCGGTATGATATTGACATCGAAAATATTTCCATTCACCCGGTTTATCGTCAAACTCACCCCGTCGATAGCAATCGACCCCTTCTCAACAACCAGGTCCCGATATTTCTCCGGAAACTGCACAGCAATTTCCAGCCCATTCCCTTTCGGAGCCGCTTTTACTATTTCGCCGGCACAATCGATATGTCCGCTTACCAGATGCCCCCCAAAGCGCCCATCCGCTCTCATTGCCCGTTCCAGATTGACCTGACGCCCGGTCTTATACCCGCCAATAATGGTTGACCTGATGCTCTCCGGCGAGACTTCTACATCAAATCCGCTCCGGTCAAAGCGCGTAACTGTCAGACAGCACCCATCAACCGCAATCGATTCTCCCAAAATTACATTTTCTAATGGCTTATTCGGGGCAATCGTCAGCGTCA
>JBFMEF010000074.1 GCA_040753495.1 Candidatus Zixiibacteriota bacterium | reverse complement strand
TGGTTGTACCGTATCGCCGCCAATTCCGCTATCGATTTTCTCCGGAAACAGAAGATTAAGACTCTCTCCCTTGACGCCGCCTCCGACTCCTCCGAGGGTCGCTCCGAAATCGATGTCGCCGATTATTCTTATCATCCTGAAAAGGACCTCGAGGAGCGGGAGCGCCGGGTTTCAATACAGGAAGCGATCGATTCCCTGCCGGAGAAATACCGGACCGTGATTTTGTACCGTCATAAGGATGACCGCTCCTATGAAGAGATATCGGCGGCGCTGAATATTCCGATTGGAACAGTAAAAGCCCGAATCTTCCGGGCGCGGGAGTTGCTGAAGAAAAAACTCAAGGCGCTATAAGAATTATGACACGGCTCGTGGGAAAAACATATTCGGCTATTCTGCTTCTGTTACTGGCATTCGTGGTTCACGCGGAAGCGAAGACATTTCGCTTTGATTATCAAAAGACTATCGATGCCGCCGACTCGGTCGAATTCTACCTGAGCAATATTCCGGGGCGGATTGATGTGGTGGGCGGCGCCGATAACCAGGTGATAATTAAAGCGGTCAAATTCGTCCGCGCCTCCGACCAGGAAGAAGCCGAAGAGCTGGGCGCCGCTATCGATATCAAGGTGACCCGCACCGAAAACCGGATATCGGTATTGACCGATTATCTGAAAAGCGCACGCAAGTCCCCCTCCTTCTGGGACAGGCTTTTTGGCGCCGACCAGGAGGGTTTCGGCGGTGTCGATTACTCTATTTCCGTCCCCCGTAACTGCCGTCTGGAGCTCGAAGGCAGTCCCGGCGACATTATGGTCGATGGTATAAGCGGTGATCTTTATATAAATGCCTCCCACGGAGAAGTACGCCTGAGCGCTATCGCCGGCAATATCGACATAGAGAAGAACGGCGCAGGCGAGATTACTTTCAAAGATATCAACGGCGACATTGCTGTTTCCGCCAGCTCCTGCGACCTGAGTCTGGAGACCGTTGACGGCTCCGCCGATATTCGTTTGACTTCCGGAGATGTCCGCGGCAACGGATTGCAGGGCTCTCTTATCATTGCCCAATCCTCCGGGGAAGTCAACCTGCGGCAGCTTTCCGGAGATGTGCGCCTACGCTCCAACGCCGGCGCCATAGATATCCAGCAGGATTCCGGCGCCGCTGATATCGTCACGCAGGCCGGCGATGTCACCATCAAGACCGCATTGAAAACCTATAAAGATATCTCTGTCCGCACTACGGCCGGAAGAATCGTTCTGGTGGTGCCGGAGAATTCCTCGGGCCTGCTTCGTCTCGAGACCGGCGCCGGAGAAATCAGAACCGATTTGAAACTGGCGGTGCGCTCAGTCACCAAGAATCGTCTGGTGGGCGAGTTCGGTTCCGATGGTCCCAAGATATCGCTGACCACCGCCTCCGGGCATATCGAGGTAACGGAGTACTGACTATGATTTGGCGAGCGATTCATACAGGCCTCCGGTTTCTTGCGGTCATTTCTTTATCTTTGTTAGCCGCGCTGCCGGCGGAAACGGCAGAGCCGGAGACCACCGGAAAAGCCGCTGACGCCAGAGCGGAAGCGAAAGTCTTCCTGGAGCTGCATCTTTCCCCCGATGGCGTTTACGGCGTTGACAGTCAGGGGGTGGAATGGGAGTATGATTTCAGCCAGGACAAATTCATCCCCGGGGGTAAAATATCCTCACCGGATATTCCCGGCCTTGAAATAATCCCTCCAATCGTACCGCATCCTGATTCAATTCTCCTGGAAGCCGAGAGGCAGGCCCTTGACGCCGAAAAATTCGTCGTGTTGAGCGACTCTCTGCGAAAGGAACTGGAATCATCGGTATTCCGTAAAATCCGCGGGTTGCAGCTGGGCACGGTCGAAATAGGACCCGAAGAAATAATCATCGGACCTTTGGTGGCAGTCGGTCCCATTACGGTCAAAGGTACGGTCAAAGGGGATGTTATCTCTTACCGCAAGATTACGGTCACCTCTTCCGGAGAGATAACGGGTGATGCCCGCGCCCCGGAAATCGTCAAGATGCGCGGCGCCATTATCGGCGGGAGTCAAATCGAGACCGACCTTCCCAAAATTCCTGAAATCGAAATATTCGACACCACTTCCGATACCGCCCTGATTGCCAATCTTATAATCCTGGCCGTCCTGCTTTTCTGCGGTTTACTGGCGGTTGCTATCGTACCCAATTCGATAAACCGTGTCGAGAAATGTCTGCAGACCTATTTTGTCCGCTCCTTCTTTATCGGTTTTGCCGCCTGGATTCTATTCGGTCCTGTTTTTGCCCTCCTCTGCCTCACTATCATCGGGATACCGGTTGCTATTTTCGTCCTTCCGCTGGCGCTGGTTCTGGGAGTAATATTGGGCACCATCGGGCTCGGTCAATTTGTGGGACGGGCGCTGGGGCGGGTTCTTTCTGCCGGCATCAATTCGCAACTTTTGAGAATCGTTTTCGGCATGACCGTGCTTTACATCCCCTGGATTATAATGTCCATCTTTATGCTGTCCCCTTCCGGATTCAGTGATGGACTCGCTACTCTGTTTTTGGTGCTGGCAATAATTATCTGGTCTATCGGTATCACGGCCGGGCTTGGCACCGTGGTTCTGACCCGCTTCGGAACCCGCGATTGCGAAAAAT
Organism: Candidatus Zixiibacteriota bacterium; assembly: GCA_040753495.1. Classification (NCBI taxonomy): domain Bacteria; kingdom Pseudomonadati; phylum Candidatus Zixiibacteriota; species Candidatus Zixiibacteriota bacterium. The sequence goes on along the minus strand of JBFMEF010000074.1, from coordinate 981 downwards.
CGGTCACAATTTCTGTAAGGATGGATTCCTTCTCTCCCCCGCCGCCCCCGTCGCCTCCTCCCCTGAAAGGGGATGAGCCTGAAACAAAGGGATGATTATCCCGTAAAGAATAATCATGAAATCATACAAATCTCTTGGAGCGTCAGCCCTGATGCTGATGCTATCGCTCTCTGCCGTCGCCGCACCCGTTGAGACCAAAGAGTTCAATTTCCCGGCCGACAGCATTACCATCCTCTATGCCGATATTGACCTCGCCGCCGGCAACTTCCGCTTGACGTCCGAGGAAATGCCCGCGCTCTTTCGAGCCGACGTCACCTATAACCCCGACCGCTTAGAGGTCTTTGCCGATTATCGGAAACGGGGAGAACGGGGGTATCTTGAAGTCGGCTCCGACCTTTTCAGCAAATTTCAGGTCGATACCGAAGACAACCGGTGGGAAATGGAACTGTCCCGCTCGTACAAGACTGATTTAAAACTGGAATTTGGACTCTGTGACGCCTTTATCGACCTGGGCGGAGTTCCCCTCACCGACCTCAACCTTGATATCGGTGTCGCCGAAGGGAAACTTGTTTTCAGCAGTCCCAATCCGACAGAGCTGGATAATATCTCGATTGAAGCCGGCGCCGCCGAGTTCGAAATTGAAAAACTGCTCAACGCCAATTTTAAGACTCTGAAATTTGACGGCGGAGTCGGTGAATTTCGTCTCGAGTTTACCGGAGAGCTGAAGACTCGCGCACAGGCTGAAATCTCCGTCGGACTGGGAAGCGCTGTTATTTATCTCCCGCGCGAATTGTCGGTCCGGATAGAGGCGGAAGATAACTTCCTTTCCAAAGTAAAATTCCGCAACGCCGCCGGTCTGAGAATAAGAGACGGGTACTACAAATCGGAAGATTTTGATTCTGCCGCGGCCCGTCTCGATTTGCGAATTGATGTAGGTCTCGGTTCGGTCGAGATTGTCTGGAGCGAATAGCCGGCGGCAGC
>JBFMEF010000073.1 GCA_040753495.1 Candidatus Zixiibacteriota bacterium | reverse complement strand
TTCATCGTACTTACCGGCGACCGCCGATAATTCGGTCGGTCAGACAAAGGTGAAATCGCCGGGATAGAAACAGACCAGGACCCATTTCCCGGCATAGTCAGACAGTTTCACATTGACAAATTTCCCCCTGTGATAGGCGGGGGCTTCGAAATCGGGCGCTTTGCCTCCGACACGGACCATCGGTATTGTCTCCTCCATAACTATTGTTTCACTAATTTTGGCTGATTTACTGACGGGCGGCTCGCCGAGAAGTTTCCCGGTCGGTTTGCCGCATCCCACTGGTTCTTCAGACATATGCATACCTTTCTGAACCTATTTGAATCAATATTTTTATTGGAATTACTTTGTCGATGTACCGGGTAATATTTGATACATAGTCCCACATATCGATGTCAATATAGAGAATGGATAATCCAGTGGCAAGTACATTCAGATTCCCGCCACCTCGCCAACGCCGTTTATCTTCTCTGCACCAGATAAACCCCGAGTAAAATCAGCAGCGCTCCGACGATGCCGAAAAGGTTTATGCTTTCCCCCAGAATTGGTATCGCGCCGAGAGTCGTTACTATCGGCTCAATATATAGAAAGACCCCCACCTCGGTCGCCGATTTGCGCGCCAGCCCCTCCAGCCAGACCCATTGCGCCAAGCCAAGGCAGAATACCCCCAGAAATACCAGCGCCCCTATTATCTTCAAGGGGAGTTCGAGCAACTTTGAAATCGGAGTCGTATAGGCGCAATAGGCATTGAGGAGAAGCGCCGGAATAATAAGGATGGCAAGGGTGACAGCCAGAGGATGATAGCGGCGGGTCAAATCGCGCGTGATAATTGTGTAAATAGCCCAGGTGACGCAGCTTGACAATATCAGCCAGTCCCCGACAGACTTCAACCAGTCCAATGTCGTCAGTTTCCCTTTGGAAATAAGAAAGAGAGCGCCGACAGTGGCAATCAAAATCCCCAGCAGTTTGACCGGGCTGACTTTTTCTTTCAGAAAGAGCCGAGAGAGAATGGCGATAAAAACCGGAATGGTAGCGATAAGCCATCCGGTGTTAGTGGCGCTGGTATAAATCAGCCCAAAGGCTTGAATCAGGAAATGAACCGCCAATACAATAGAAGTTATCAGCAGAATCGCAATGTCATTCTTTTTGAAAGAGATATCAATTTTCTTTGCCATGACTATCAGATATAGTACCGGCGCGCCGAGCAGAAGCCGCAGGGCGATGATTTCAAGAGGACTCAGATACTGAAGGGCCATCTTGGTGGCAACAAACGACAGACCCCAGAAAATGACAGCCAGAAGCAGAAGGAAATTAATCATACATCAACCGGCGACGGTGACTTTACTGTCTTTCCGAATCGCTCCGAAACATAAACGGCTGCCACGATAAAAAGCGCTCCGAGAATCAGCCAGAGCGTGATTGGCTCTTTTATCAGAAAGGCGGCCCCGAGCATGGTAAACAGCGGCTCCAGATAAAGATAAATGCCGACTTCACCGGCCGGTTTGCGCGCCAGCCCCTCCGACCATGCCCAGAATGAAATCGCCAGGCAGCCGACCCCCAGGAAGACCAGCGCCACAACCCCGTCAGGCTGCATACTCCAGTAAACCTGATGACCGCTTCGAAGCAGACTGTAGGGCACAATCACAAGCCCGGCGATTGCAATCATCCAGAAAGTCGCCACCAGGGGATTAACCGACCGGGTGATTCTGCGGGTCACGATAGTATAAAACGCCCAGGTGAGACAGCTTCCCAGAACAATCCAATCGCCGGTGGAAGAAATCCAACCGAGTGAGCCAAATTCTCCTTTGGAGACAAGAAATATGACTCCTATGGTTGCCAGAACAACTCCCAAAATCTGAAAGATTCCGAACGGCTCCTTCAGAATGACAAAAGAGAGCAGGGCAATAAAAATCGGGGCGGTGGTCAGAATCCAGGCGGTATTGGTGGCGGTAGTGGTCATCATGCCGGTCGCCATGACCCAGAAGTGCAGGAAGAGAATCGCAGCCGAAATGATTATAAGGCGCGCCTGCTTTCTGATATCAAATGAGATACCCTTGAACCAGATTATGACCAGGAGGGTCAATCCTCCCAGCACAAAACGGGCGGCAATCATTTCCACCGGAGTCAGATATTTCAGGGCGACTTTGATAGCAATGTAGGAGAATCCCCAGAATAAGACGGCGATGAGCAAATATATCGACATGGTGCAGTTGATTACCTATATTGTCCGGCAATATATAAAAAATGGTGACGCAAGGGAGATTATATCTTTCGCTGTTTGTAGCGACTTTCGCGGTCTCCTGGGCGGCGGTGCTGATAAAGCTGACCGGCGCGGAGCCGCTCCCGACAGCGTTTTACCGAATGGGGTTTGCCGCGCTAATTCTGGCAATCCCGGCTGTGCCCCATATCCGGCGAACATTTCGGATTTTATCGCCGGCAGAACTGTGGCTTCTTTTGACTTCAGGGGTTGTTCTTGGCTTGCATTTTGCGGTCTGGGTAACGTCACTTTTCTATACCACCATCTCCAATTCGACCATTCTGGTCGCCACGCAACCGATGTGGGTACTGCTGATGGAAGCGCTCATTCTCAAAGAAAAGATACCGGGCCGTTCGGTAGTCGGGATGGCGCTGGCGCTGGTCGGGATGGTGGTCATATCGCGCGGCGATTTTGACCTTGGGGAAAAATATATTTTGGGGGATATCCTGGCGCTGATTGGCGCGGTCTGCGCGGCGACTTATCTTTTTATCGGACGACAATTGCGGTCGCGACTCGATAATCTCGGGTATATCTTTCCGGTCTATTCGGTGTCGGCGGTAACACTCCTTCTGATTTCACTCATGTTCGGGGAGAATCTGACTGATTATCCCGCCAAGAGTTGGCTGCTGTTTCTGCTTCTGGCATTAGTGCCGACCGTACTGGGACATTCTCTTTACAACTGGCTTCTGAAATATGTGCCGGCGCATAAGGTGGCGACGACCATTCTGGGAGAGCCGATCGGCGCAACGATTCTGGCGATAATTTTTTTCAAAGAGATTCCCGGCTGGTGGACGGCGGTGGGAGGGGCGCTGATACTGGCGGGGATCTTTGTGGTGCTTAGCCGGAAATAGCGTCGTCACCGACCAATGGCGCTGACGATTAAGGATTGACTTTCGAATTGACCGCCTTATATTTATCGGGCGTTAAATCTGGAATCAGAGGGAGGCATCATGCGCAAGTCAAGATTCAAACTTATACTTCTGGTCGTAATTCATGCGCTTCTATTCAGCGGCGTCAGTGCCGGGGCAGACAGGTCCGAAGGAGTGAGAGGAATCTTCGGATTGAAGTACGGAATCCTCGGGGGAGGTTATATCAAAGTTGAGGATGTCAGCGATAAATTCGAAAAAGAAAGCGGGCAAAGCCTGGGTATCCTGCTGGACTATCCGATAAAGAGACGACTCCATTTTGGTTTATTCGCCGACCTTCACTCCATAGTAATCACCTTCAAACCGCTGCATGTGAATGTAAATAAAGATAGCGAGACCCTTCTGGAAGTCGGCGCAATGTTAAAGTATTTGATACCGACTGGTCAGGGTAAATTCAGTCTCCGACCCGGAGTGGGTGGGGGATATGGAATTCTGAAAAATATGCCTTATATCGGTAACTCGAATTATTGGACATTCCGTTCCACCATGGAATTCATTGTCAAAATAGGAAGAACAACAGATTTCGCCGCAGAGCTGGGAATCTGGTCCGCACCCAGCGGGGGAAATGATGACATTGATGTTACATCAAAGGCGAAGTTGCTTTTGAGATTCGGACTTCTATTCAGATAAGAGACCGGAATCCGAGGCATTCTCAGCGGTGAACTGAACAACTTCAATCAACGCTGACCCGATGCCTGCTGCTCGTATTGGCGTTATACTTTGACTCCGTATCCACGGTAGGGGCGATTCGCCCCTGCGGTTTCGGCAGTTGTCACATAAAATCAGAATACCGTGAATATGAAATTTGGCATCACCATCCCGTCGTTGATTAACCCTAACACGTCTCTTGTCAACGGTGCAAATCGTCACGAAGTAACCACCTAGAGAACGATAATCGTGAACAGGAAGCCTCAAGGATCGTCTTCAAAATCGTGACTGAGAATACTGCCTACTTCTATAAGACTGGAATATAAGAGTGCCCCCAATTACCCCCGGTCTATTCTTCAAATAAATTTGCCTGGTCTTCGATATCGAGTTTGACGCCCAGATGTTTGCAGGCATCCTGCGAAACCATACGGCCGCGACGGGTGCGCTGGAGGAAACCGATTTTCAGCAGGTACGGCTCGACCATATCAACCAGCGTGTCGATTTCTTCATTCAAAGTCGCCCCTAAGGCTTCAATCCCGACCGGTCCCCCTTTATAATAATCTATAATTATTTTCAAAAATTTTCGGTCAAGCGAATCGAGTCCAAGATTATCGACCCCCTCGGAGTCGAGCGCTTTGCCGGCGGTTGCCAGGTCAATAGTTCCATCACCTTTTACCGATGCGAAATCGCGGACTCGTCGCAGAAGACGATTGGCGACCCGGGGAGTGCCGCGGGAGCGGCGAGAGATTTCGACAGCGGCATCATCACTGATAGAGACCTCCAGCAAATGCGCCGAACGAGTAATGATTTCTTTGAGTTCATCGGCCGGATAGAAATCGATATGGTAATACAGCCCAAAGCGGTCGCGAAGCGGCGGTGACAGAAGTCCGGCGCGAGTAGTGGCGCCAATAAGGGTGAAATGCTTGAGGGGAATATTTATAACTTTGGCGAAGGCGCCCTTATCGACGACAAAGTCAACTTTGAAATCCTCCATTGCCGGATAGATAAACTCCTCAATGGTCGGCGAGAGCCGATGGATTTCGTCAATAAATAGAATATCACCATCCCCCAGATTGGTCAAAATCCCCATTAAATCGCCGGTCCGACTAAGCGAGGGACCGGAGGTCGCCACCAGGCGGCTTCCCATCTCATTGGCGATAATATGCGCCAATGTAGTCTTCCCCAATCCGGGCGGGCCATAGAATAAGATATGTTCGCAAGCCTCCCGGCGTTTTTTGGCGGCTTCAAGCGATACTTTAAGTTTATCCTTTAACTTCTTCTGTCCAATATACTCATTAAGAAGCTTGGGACGCAGTGAGAGGATGAATGATTCCTCTTCGGGAGAGATGCTTTCGCCCGAAATGATTCTTTCGCGGCTCATCGGGCAACGCCTTTCCGCAGGCTCGCTTCAAGATTAAATATCGCCGTTATCAGCTCTTCGGTGCCATTTATCCGCGGGTTGGCTTTCATTGCCTTGTCAATCATACTCTCGGCTTCGGCGCGACGGTACTGCAGTTGCAGCAAAACCTCCAGCGCTTCCAGGACGAAATTTTCTTTCTCTTTCTGAGGAGTCGAAAGCGGCTCCTCCCCTTTCGCCAGCGCGAAACGTGCCATTTTTCCAGAGAGTTCCGCAATCACTTTTTCCGCCAGACGTCGTCCCAGCCCCGGCAGGCGAGTCAACGTTGCGGCATCCTTGGTCTCAATGGCCGTGGCTATATCGCGAATCGGAAGCGTCAGAGATTTGAGCGCCTTCTTTACCCCCAGCCCGGATACCGTCGTGAAAGCCTGAAAGAATTCTTTGTCAACCAGATTGGTGAATCCGACCAGACGGGGGTAATGGTAACTTTTCATATCGCCGGCTTCGATGTAATAAATGGTGTGCAGGGTAATCGGATTAGCTTCCGCCTGCAGGCTCTTGAGAGAGTTGTAAAGTCCCGAAGGTATCATCAGTTCATAATAGATGCCGTCATTCTCGAGAGTGACCGCGTCCTCGGTAAGATGATTTATTTTTCCGCTGATTTGAGAAATCATCGGGATTTTCTCCGACTTCTGGCAGTTACCGCCGTGGAGCCGAGCAAGGCGTTATGATGACAGAGGGCGATTGCGAGAGCGTCAGCGGTATCAGCTGAATAGAACTGGTCTTTCAATTTAAACGAGGAGCGAACCATTTTCTGCACCTGGCTCTTGCTGGCGCGACCGTTACCGGTCAGCGACTTTTTGATACGGGTCGAAGCATAGGAGACTATCGGCACCTGGTTTTTTGCCGCTTGAAGAAAGATAATGCCGCGCGCATGACCCATTATTATGGCCGTTTTCGGATGACTGTAATGCGAGTATAATTCTTCCACTGCGATATAGTCCGGGGCAAACTGCCTGATTATCTCGCCGAACTGATGGAAAATCTCATTCAGTTTGCCGTCGAAATTTTTGAGCCCGGCCGTCTTTATTACGCCGGCTTCCAGTATCCTCGCCGCCCGGCCGTTTGATTCCAGCACCCCGTACCCGGTCAGATGCAGTCCCGGGTCTATCCCTATTATAACCATCCGGCTCGATTCTTATCCCGCCAACTTGTTCATCAAAGATTCATCGATATCAAAGTTGGCATAGACTTTCTGAACGTCATCATGCTCTTCCAGCGCTTCATACAGTTTCAGCATCGTTTCCGCCTGCCGTTCATCCAGTCTGATAGTATTTTGCGGAATCATGGTGGTTTCGGCCGACTGCACCGGAATCGATTTCTTCTCCAGCGCGGTGCGAACCCGTTCCAGGTCGTTGGCAGGAGTCGCCAGCTCGTAAATATCGCCCTGGTTGGAAAGATCGAGGGCGCCGGCATCAAGGGCAATCTCCATAAGGGTATCTTCATCGACCACATTGGTGGGAACGGTGATAACACCCTTCTTCTCGAACATCCAGGAGACACACCCATTTTCACCGAGGTTGCCGTTGAAGCGGGAGAAGATATGGCGAATCTCGGCAACGGTGCGGTTCTTGTTGTCGGTGGTGACGGTCAGATAAATGGCAACACCGGCCGGACCATACCCTTCATAGGTGACTTCTTCGTAGTTTACGCCGGGGAGTTCGCCGGTTCCTTTCTGAATAGCCTTTTTGATATTGTCCGCCGGCATATTGGCGGCTTTGGCGGTAGCGATGGCGGTGCGAAGACGCGGATTGGCTTCAGGGTCGCCTCCCCCCTGCCGCGCCGCCACCGTTATCTCTTTAATCAACTTGGTAAACATTCGCCCCCGTTCGGCGTCAAGTTTACCTTTTTTACGTTTAATGGTCGCCCATTTTGAATGGCCGGACATCTACATTCCTCCAGAATTTTTTATAATTTTGCTGAGTAATTCTAACAGATTTAAGGGGCAGAATCAAGGGGAATAATATAAGGTCAGGTCCGGATAAGATACGTCTGCTCTCAGCTAATCTGGTTCACGCTACCGTTTGGGGATGTTACTCGATACCGGCAAGGTCGTTGCCAACCTGGATATCTTTGAATCGCTGCTCGTATGCTTCGTTGAGAACGATAATCGCCACACGGCGGTTGCGCGGGTCTTCGGGGCGCTCCGGCAGTCGCAGTTGAACATCAGCATAACCGCGGATTTCGATAATCTGGTCGCCCTTGAGCCCGGAGGATTCCATCAGACGACGGGCGCTATTGGCGCGGTCGGATGACAGTTCCCAGTTGGTGTAGCCGTTGCTCGAGACAAAGGGGCGGCTGTCGGTATGTCCTTCGACAATGATATGGTTGGGGAGTTTTCCCAGTTCCGAGCCGATAGTGGCAAGGACTGATTGCGCCCACGGTTTAAGTTTGGAACTTCCCAGGTCGAAGAAGATGGCGGAGTCGGACGCAGCCGAGGCATCGATAAGTTGAATCCGCAGCCCTTCGGGGACAATCTCAATCTCGACATAGTCTTTGATTTTGCCGGCTTCATTCGAGTTCTCGATCGCTTCCCGGATTTTTTCGCCGGCGGTCTTGAGTTTTTTCTCTTCGGCTTGATGTTTTTTCTGCAGGTCGGGAGCGGCCGGCACCGGCGCTTTGAATGGGGCGGCGCTTCCTTCGAGCGCCCCTTTACCGGCTTTCTCGCTGAAACCGACCGGGTCACGGAAATATCCGCCGACCGCCTGCTTGACGGCATCGGACTGCGAAACCAGCCACATGACCAGGAAGAAGGCCATCATGGCGGTGACAAAATCGGCATAGGCGACTTTCCAAGCGCCGCCGTGGTGACCAGCATGGCCGTTTTTCTTTTTCTTGATTATAACCGGCTTATTATGTTTTTCTTCATCAGCCATTGGCGACTGCTACCTTGGCCGCTTTGGAGGCGCGGCAGGCTTCCTCCACTTCGGAAAAACTGGGGCGAACATCGGTATTGATTACCCGTCGAGCGAATTCAACGGCAATGGAGGCGGCAAAGCCTTTGTGGAAGGCTATCAGACCCTGTTTGAGGCAGGTATAATATTTCGCCTCACTTTCCACCATCAACTGAATATTGGCGGAAAGCGGCTGGACCATTCCGTACGATAACAAAATACCCAGAAAAGTTCCGACCAGGGCGGCGCCGACTTTATGGCCGATTTCAGCCGGCGGACCATCAATCGCCCCCATCGTTATAACAACGCCGAGAACGGCGGCGACAATACCGAGTCCTGGCAGGGCATCGCCGACCCGCGCTAAGGAAACTGACGGCTGCAGATTCTCATGATGCAGAGTCTCGAGGTCCTCATCCATCATCGCCTCCAGGTCATGGTCGGGCACTCCGCCCATGATAATCAGCCGAATAGTATCGACCAGAAAATTGAGGGTCTGCTTTTTCTTAATAATCTCCGGGTATTTGGAAAGGACCGAACTTTTCTCCGGGTTCTCAATATGCCCTTCCAGCCCGACCAGGCCGTCCTTGCGAGCGACATTAAACAGTTCATACATCATCGTTAAAAGGTCGAGGTAGTTTTTCTTGGTGGGACCTTTGCCAAGGATTTTGCCAAGTTGTCGGAAAGTCTCTTTCAGCACTCGGAAAGGAACGCTGACAAGCAGGGTGCCAATGGCGGCGCCGCCGATTATGACAAATTCGGCCGGCTGGACCAATACCAGCAGCTGGCCATGTTCCATTACATACCCGCCGAGCACCGACAGGAAGACAACGGCAAGTCCTACGATTGCAATCATGGTATTACTAAGTTGAAGTTCATACTTATGATACCGATTATCGTCAAAATCGGAGATTTCTGGAGTGAAGGAGACGGGTCAAAGAGCGGTTTTCTCATTTGCCTTGCATTTTATGGCGCGATATGTACATTTGGCGGCGATGAATTGTATTTTCTGTCAAATCGTCAATCGCCAGAAACCGGCAAAGGTCTATTTTGAGGATGAGGAGATAATAGTCTTTGCCGATATTCTTCCCAAAGCGGAGATACATCTTCTGGTTCTCCCCAAGGCGCATTATCCTGATTTGCAGGATATACCGGATGACCTTTTGCTGAAGTTATTTGTCAGAATCCGGGCGATGGCGGCCGAACTCGGCATCGAGGATAATTACCGTCTGCAGTTGAACAATGGTCCTAAATCGGGGCAGATAATACCGCATATACATTTTCATTTTCTGTCGAATGAGCCGGGGGTGAAGTTGAGATTAGAGCAGAGATAACGGGGTCGGCAGCGATGCCCGTTAAAAAAGTCAAGTGGTTGCGGGGCAACAGGTAATAGGTTCGTATTCGTTTTAATTCGGGCGAATTTCTCTTCTTTTCCAGCTTAATTCTTATGGGAGTCATTTTGAGCGTTTTGGAGAGTTTTGTTTCTCTATATGTACCTCTGGGACATTTAGCAGCGATTTATTAGTGAAAATGTGTGGGGGTAAGAGAGAAATTGAAAGGGACTGCATGACGGCAAAGCGTCCGTCAGGTCACACCCCGCCTGACGGCGGAACAGGACCTGATGGAACGGGCAGAGGTTGCGACACCCGAATTTGCCTGGACTCAAGTCGCCACAGCGACCAAGGAGGGATTTTGGCCTGTTCATTTGAGGGTGCCCCACCGCTTGCGGTGGGATAGTATATAGTACGGAATCTGTTTATAAAATCCCACCCCAAGGGGTGGGGCACCAAGGGATTAATGTTGACAGACAGGGACGTCTCATTATATTAGATTGGGTTTTGAGCATAGGCTTATGATTGTTCTGACTTAACAACATTGGTGATGTTGGAAGGCCGATTTAGAAAACCGAAGTCGCTTATAATCCGAACAAAAGTGACTTCATTCGAATTTAAAGCTGCCTCGGCTATATGTCGCGGGCGGTAATCCGGGAATTGTTGAGGAGTAGCTATGTCAAAAGCAGCATTGATCTTTGCAATTTGCGTTTCTGCTTTCGTGCCCACGAAGGGTTACGCCTTCGACCCTCTTTTTGAAACTCGAATTGACTATCAGGTCGGAGACTATCCGCACTCCGTCTATATTGCTGATCTTGATGGTGATGGCGACGTCGATTTGGCTGTGGCAAATCTCAATTCTGACAATGTTTCCATCCTTAAGAACAACGGCGACGGATCGTTTCAAACTGCCATTGACTATAGTGTTGGAGATGGCCCGGCATCAGTATTCGCTGTTGACCTAGACGGCGACAGCGACTGTGATTTGGCATTAGCGAATTCTGGTTCCGACAGTGTTTCTATACTGAGGAATAACGGTGACGGAACTTTTCAAAATTTGGTCAATTACGGTGCGGGCGACAATCCACAGTCTGTCTTCGCTGCTGATCTTGACGGTGATAGTGACATCGATTTGGCTGTGGCAAATCTTGATTCGCATAATGTTTCAATATTGAGAAACCGAGGGGATGGAACCTTTCTAAATGCTATTGACTACAGTTCAGGAAACGGTCCTCTCTCTGTTTCTGGAGCCGACCTTGATCATGACGGCGATTTCGATCTGGCTGTGACGAATTATTTGTCTGACAATGTCGCCATTCTAAAGAATAATGGTAATGGGACTTTTCAGAATGCAGTCAGCTTTTCAGTAGGAGACGGTCCGAGGTCCGTCGTCCCTGCTGACCTCGACTTTGACGGCGACATCGATTTGGCTGTGACTAATTCTAGTTCCGACAATGTCTCCATTCTGAAAAACAATGGTGCCGGTAGTT